>JANNWK010000257.1:0-1710 GCA_031408355.1 Myxococcales bacterium | reverse complement strand
GATCACGGCATCGAGCTTCAGCTTGTCGAGCGTCGCTAGCAGTCCGTCCTTGCCCGCGAGTCGGCGCGCGTCGTCACGCGCCTTGCGGTACGCGGGCTCCGTGAGCGGCCCCTTCGCCTGCGCCTGCTCGAAGATCTCCTGGCCGAAGTACGGCATCGCCTCGGCCGCATGCGCGGCATTCCAAGCGATGAGTGCCTCGAGGGATGCCTGCGGTGAGCCGCTCTTCGCGAGGTACGCGTTCAGCCCGTCCTTGAACTCGTACAGCAGCACCTCGAACTCCGCCTCGCCCCACTTGTCGTGGGTGGCGATCGTCACGTCAACGGCCTCGGCTCCGTTCGCGCGGAGCGTCGCGAGGGCGCTCTCCATGGCAGCGTCCACGTCGGGGTGGTAGCCCATGGCCTGTCGCAGCACGCCGAAGCGCTTGCCCTGCAGGGCATCGGCCTTGAGGAATGCCCCGTAGTCGACGGGGATCTTCCCCGCGGCCGACGCAGCCGCTGGATCGCTGTCGTCGACTCCTGCGAGCACGCTGAGCAGGAGCGCCACGTCGGCGACGCTCCGGCCCATCGGTCCCGCCGTGTCCTGGGAGATCGAGATGGGGATGATGCCCGACCGGCTCACGAGACCCACCGTGGGCTTCAGTCCGACGAGCCCGTTCACGGATGATGGGCAGATGATGCTGCCGTCGGTCTCGGTGCCAACGCCGACCGCCGCGAGGCTCGCGGCGATCGCCGAGCCCGTTCCCGCGCTCGAGCCGCAAGGATTGCGATCGAGCACGTAGGGATTCTTCGTCTGGCCGCCGCGCGAACTCCATCCCGAGGTGGATCGCGTCGAGCGGAAGTTGGCCCACTCGCTCAGGTTCGTCTTGCCGAGGATGACGGCGCCCGCCGCCCTGAGGCGCTGCACGAGGAAGGCATCCTGCGTGGGACGGTTGTCCGCGAGCGCGAGCGATCCGGCAGAATTCACCAGGCCGACGACGTCGATGTTGTCCTTCAGCAGCACGGGCAGGCCGTGGAGCGAGCCACGGTTCTTGCCGGCCTTCAACTCGGCATCGAGGACGTCGGCCTCCGCGAGCGCGTTCGGATTCAGCTCGATCACGGAGTTGAGCGCCGGGCCCGCGTCGTCGATGGCGCCAATGCGATCGAGGTAGCCCTGCGTGAGCGCATGCGACGTGATCGCGCCCGACGCGAGCCTGTCGCGCGCGTCAATCGCCGAAAGCTCCGTGACGTCCAGTGAGGGCGCGACGACCTTCGGCGCGGGCGCCGGAGCCTCGGGCGCCGGCGGCGCGCACGAGGCGAAGGCCAGGAGCGCCAGTGCCAGCGACAGATCCCTGAATCGAGACAGCGTCCTCATGCGCCGGTCCCTACTTCGCGAACGCCGCCTCGACGAGCGGACGGAGTTCACCCTTCTGGTGCATCTCGGTCACGATGTCGCAGCCGCCGATGAACTGGCCGTCGATGAACACCTGCGGGATGGTCGGCCAGTTGCTATGCGCTGAAAGCGTCTGCCGAATGCGCGGATCGGGGAGGATGTCCACCGTCTCGAACGGCCGCCCGAGCTCCTTGAAGATGGCGATCGTGCGGTTGGAGAAGCCGCACATGGGCATCTCCTTCGTTCCCTTGGTGAAGAGCACGATGGGGCTCGAGGCAATGTCCTTCTTGATTTGATCGAGAACTTCGTCGCTCATGGCGTCTCCTTTGATTCGGTCGGTAC
>JANNWK010000256.1:0-4565 GCA_031408355.1 Myxococcales bacterium | reverse complement strand
GCTGCCGCCGAAGCCCGTATCCGCGGCAAACTGCGAGCGGCCCAGCCAATTGTTCACGTCCCGTACCGAGGAGAGCGGTTGCGCGAGCGCCACCGCTCCCTGGAGCTCGGCGTTCATGTACAGGCGTAGCTCCTGCGCCGCTTCGTCCACCGTAACCGCCACGTGGGTCGAGACGTTCACCGGAAAGCTCAAAGGAGCATCGAGCAGAATTTCGTTGACGGTTTCGGGCGTCCGAAACGCCGTACGAAATTGCTCGGCGGGGGAGAGGAACAGGTAGCTCTCGCCGTGGCTGCGTTGGTCTTCGCCCAGCGAGCTGACGCCGAAATCGAAGATCCTCGGCCAAAAAGAGGGCAGCGGAGCCGTCCAATGGACCCAAGCCTCGAAAGTAGCGTTGCCCAGCACGCTAATGATGCCGTTGGGGAGGTCAACATACTGGTCAAACATGGCGCCCTCGAGCACGAGCTCCCCTGAACCCAGCAGTGCCGCGTTGACAATCAGGCCGTCCGCATCACCCACCGTGTCGTGGGCGGTGGTCCCTAGGCCATCGAAGGCGTAGCGATGTACCAGCGCCGCCAGAAGCGGGCCACACGCGGCTTCCGGCGTGCCGCAGCCACACACCCCAGGCTCGAGCTTCTCAGGGTCGCTTGGACAATCGTCCCAAACGACCTCCAGCCGAGTCGCCGCCCCGCAGCCCAACAGGCCTGCCAGCGGGGCCAGCACCGCGAAAGTGAAGAGAGCAAGCGTTCCGCGTGGCATGGCTGACGGCCGACAGACATGTAAGCACAAATTGGATTTTAGAAACCGGAGAACGCGCGAATTCGCTGAGCATCCTGGGTTGGCTCGCCCTGCTCGTCGCGGAGCACCAAGCTTTTGACCGGGCAGTCCCCAGCCGCAAACCCGACCGTCCAGACGGCGAACAAGGGCGCTCGCCCTGCGCGCGCGACGACGTCGCAGCGCCCACGCAGCCAGGTTCCAGTCTCCGCTGCCGCCTGCGCCACGCGGCCTTCCGCCCGAGCATCGCCACACAGCACAATCCGCCCGTCTGCGGCGAGCAGGCGCGTGGCCGTTGCCAAATAGGCCTCGACGCCACCCCGATACTCGAGTCGCGCGTAGGCCCGCTGCTCGTCCTCGGCGTCGAGTGCCGCGCCGGGCGGGAAGTAGGGCGGCGTGCACGTGATGAGGTCGAAGTTCGAGCCCAGTCGAGCGATGACCGCAGGCTCCCGAAGATCCCCGTGCTCGATGCGAATGCGTTCCGCGAAACCAGAGCGGGCGACGTTCAGCGTGAGTAGCCGGAACGAAACGCTCTGCGCCTCAAGCCCCACCAGGACCGCTGTCGGCAGCGACCACGCGAGGTGCAGGAGCACCGAGCCTAAGCCGCAGCCGAGATCGAGCACCCGCTTGGCCGCCGGAACCTCCTCGGCAGCCACCCAGGCCGTGATCACGTCGTCCGACGAGAAGCGATGCCCCTTGGCGCGTTGATACACGCTCACGTCTCGCGTTAGCCGATCGTCGGTCAACGGACCAAGCTCCGGCTCAGCAGCGAGCTCTAGAGTCTTCCGAGCCACCAAGCCGAGCCCTAGCGTTCCACGAGCCGGCTATTTTTCAGCTCCCAACCGTGCGGGGTCTTGGCCAAGCTGACCGTGCCGCGCACGCCTTCAATGTCGTAGCGGTAGCGCACGGTCGCCCGGGCTCCCTGAACGTCGATCTCGGTGAAGACCAGCACCGCGTCTTTCTTCGACGTCGGCAGGGGGACGAGCTTCACAGGCTCCGTCGCCTTCAGCAGCTTCAGGCCACTCGGCAGCTTCTCTCCGGAGATCCGGAGCGGAAAGCGACCCGGCGAGCCGAGGTGCAAGTAGGCGTCCAGCTCGGGATCGTCGACGACCAACTGCAGGATGGCCGTCAAGTCGCCCTCACTTGGCGCGACGCCGGCCAAGGCCGAAGGCTCCGGCTCTTTCGCCCCAGCGGCGGTGTCTTCCGGCGTTGAGCCAGTCACGTCGTCGGCGGGCTCCTCGGCGGCCGGAGCTGCGTCGACCTCCGGAGCTTGCGCCGGCTCCGCTGGCCCGCCACAGGCGACAAACAGGAGCAGAGACGTCCAGGCAAGCCGCGAGGTCCGCATGCCGGCACGCTACAGAGCCTTGAGACACGACACAAGAGGCGCGGGAGCGCGGGTTACGCGAGGAGCGGGTCGAGCAGTCCATCCTGGTTCGAATCCGGGTCGCCGAAATCTTCGACCAGGCCTCCGCCAGGCCTGCGCACGCCGGCCGCGCTGGCGATCGTGTTGAGGGCGCGGTTGGTGTAGCCGCTCGCCTCGAAATGCTGCCCCATCTTGAGCATGCCGCCCGCGCTGCCGGCGAACACGTGGGGAATGTTCTTGCCGCTGTGGGGCGGTCCGTCCGAGACCGAGTTCACCCAGAGGTTGACGCTCGAGTCGAGCAGGGTGCCGCCGCCGGGCAGCGTGTAGGCCGAGAGTCGATCGAGCAAATACTTAAAGTAACGCGCATGAATGCGGTCAATCTGATGGTGCAGCTCGACCGCGTTATCGATGCTGGTTCCCTCGCCCGAGTCGCTCATGATCCGGTGCGAGATGAAGTGATACGGGGGCGCCTCGACGCCGCCTATCGTGTAGCGGGTGTGGTCATTGCATCCCCCCACCTGCAGCGAAGCCGTGCGAACACGATTCGACGCGAAGGCAAAGGCTATCAAGTCAAGCTGCAGTCGCACCACTTTCTCCATGTTGCCGTTGGCCGTATGTTCCCCATCCACCGACTGAAGCGTCGCCTGGTCCAGCGCCGGCCCGACCACGGTGGACGTATTCAGCTCCAGCTCGCGCACGCTGGTGAAATGAAGGTCCAAGCGTTGGCGATCCTCCCGGCTTAGATCCGTGCGCCCGAGCAGCTGCTGCAAGTCGCCGCGGATCAGATCGTTCACGGACAGCCGGCGCGCGGCTATCTTGTCCACGGTGCCCGGATCCGCGCCCGAAAGCCCAATCAAGCGCTGGTAGACATTCCAAGGGTTGTTGTCACCCACCCGCAGTACGCCCCCCTTGTTGAATGAGAAGGCGTCGTCGCGGAAGGTGCCTTTTCGTCCCGCGTACAGCGTGAGCGGCTCAATGCCTGGCGTGAGCTGGTCGGCGATGAACACGTCCACTGACTCACTCACCGGGAGTTGTTCCGTACCGTCGCCCGTGACCGGAGCGCCCGTGCTCGCGGCGATGGGCCCGCCGTCGTGATTGTTGGAATAGTGAAAATCCATGCCCTGTACGCAGGCGATCTTGTCGGCGTAGTCGGCCAGCTCGCTGAGGGTGCGGTCCGCGTCCGTGCTCTGGAGGGTCGCCTTATTCAGGGCGCCCAGCGCGCGCGGCCAGAACCTGTCCTCATCGTCGCCGTTACCCTGAATGGCCCCGTTCTGCTGGAGCATCAGCGCCGCATAGATGGGCTTCTGCGCGTTCTGCGCCTGCGCGCCCCGGGGTTCGAAAATATCGAGCAGAGGCAGACCGACGACCACGCCTCCAAGCCCTCGCAGGACCGAGCGCCGACCGAATAGCTTATGTGATGGCATGTTCTGTCTCATTCGGGCAGGCGCGCCAGGAAGGCGTCCGTAGCCAGCAGGTTAACGATCAGCGTCTTGACGGACTCACGGTCGCGCGAGAGCCAGCCGCCCTGCTGAATGAGGCTCAGATCCTGGTCCGGCTCGACGCGTCGACCATAGAGGTACTCGGCCCAGTGCTGGGCATAGCAGGCGTGAGCCTGCTCGCTCTCAGCTATCGCTCGCGACAGTTCAACGGGTCCCGTGAAGCTGACCGCTTGACCATCCAGCTCGTAGCTGGCCGTAGCGTCGATCGGCAGGGCGTTATCCTGCGTGCGGTGCTTACCCGTGCCATCCAAGGTTTCGAGGGCGAAACCCAGCGGATTGATGATCGTGGCGTGACAGCCGCTACAGGGCGAGTCCTGGGTAAGCGCCGTCACTCGCTGGCGATTCGTCGAGTTCGGAAGCGGCGCCGGTAAGGGCGGCACGGCGTCGGGCGGCGCCGGCAGGGACGAGCACAGGATCTTCCGCGCGATATGCACGCCACGGATGATGATGTTCGGCATGTCCTGCTCCGCGTTCGCTGTCAGAAAGCCGAGCTGCGTGAGCAGGCCCGCGCGCTGCCCCGGATCGAGCTCGAGCCGCGAGAACTCGTTCGGGCCGGCGCCGACGGGGGCCTGACTCTCGAGGCCATACAAGCTGCGCACCCGCGCGTTGGCGAACGTGTAAGGCGCTGTCATCAGCGTCCGGAAGCCTCGGTCCTGCGCGAACACCACATCCTGGACGAAGGCCAGTGCCTCAGCCCTCAGGTCGACGCCCACGCCCTCGCCGAACCCTGGAAAACGCGGCGCCTTGGAAACTTGCTCAAACTCACGCATCACCAGCAGCTGGTCGTGAAAGTTCGCGACAGCGTCGGCAGCAGCCTTGGTGTCGAGCAAGCGCTGGGTCTCCGCGACCACCTGCTCACGCAGCGTGAGCGCGCCCGCGTCCGCCGCGCCAAGCAGCGTGTCGTCCGGCATGGATGAGGTCAGTGCGTAGGC
>JANNWK010000255.1:0-11135 GCA_031408355.1 Myxococcales bacterium | reverse complement strand
GAAGAGCGGCGAGACGGAGCTCGAAATCGTCGGGCTCGACTACGCCGAGGAGTAGCCAGGCTCTGGCTGCGGCCTGTGTCTCTGTCTCTGCGGCCCCCACAAAAGCGAACGCCCCGGCTGGGAGGGCCGGGGCGTTCTCACATACCCAAACTAGAGAACGAACGTAGGTATCAACCGTTTTGGCGACGCTGGAACGCAGGCGTGTCCCAGTCGGTGTCCAGATTCGACGGGAAGGTGATCCGGTCGCGAACTGGCAAGGACATCTGGCTCTCGCGCGAACCCGCAGCGTGAACCGAGATCGAAGGGGCGGCGGGACGCCGAGTCGAGAGCGCCGGTAGGGCATCACGCAACTCGGGGCGCGAGGGGGACTGCGAGCGAGCTGGTGCCATTGAGCTTTGCATGGCGGGTCGCTCGAGGGGACGCCGTGTCTCACGCGCGATTTCCACGGGAATTTCCTCGCTCGCGCTGGGAAAGCCAGTAGCGATCACGGTCACCTTCAAGGTATCCGACATCGATTCGTCGATGCTGGCACCGAAGATGATGTTCGCATCCTCGTGCGCCTGCTCGTGCACAAGCTGCGTGGCCTCTTGGATCTCGCGCATCTTCATGTCGGGGCCGCCGACGACGTTGATCAGCACGCCCGTCGCGCCCTCCACCGAGATGTTGTCGAGCAGCGGCGACGTGATCGCCATCTCGGCCGCCAGCCGCGCTCGACCCTCGCCCTTGGCGCAGCCGGTGCCCATCAGGGCTCGGCCCATGCCAGCCATGATGGCGCGCACGTCCGCGAAGTCCACGTTGACGATGCCGTCGAGCATGATGAGGTCGCTGATGCCCTTGACGGCCTGAAACAGCACCTCGTCAGCCTTGCGGAAGGCCTCGACGAACGTCATGTCCGCGTCGGCCAAGCTCATCAGCTTCTCATTCGGAATCGTAATCAGCGTGTCCACGTGCTCGGTCAGAGCCAGTAGTCCCTGGTCGGCACGGCGCGCCCGCAGGCGCCCCTCGAAGCCGAACGGCTTGGTCACGACGCCGACCGTCAACGCGCCGGCTTCTCGAGCAAGCTGAGCGATGACCGGAGCCGCTCCGGTACCGGTGCCACCGCCCATGCCGGCGGTCACGAACACCATGTCCGCCCCTTGAACGACCTCCTTCAGGCGCTGCACGTCCTCAAGCGCTGCCTTACGGCCACGCTCCGGGTCGGCTCCGGCGCCAAGGCCGCGGGTAACGTTGGCGCCGATCGAGATCTTCTCGGCCGCCGAGTTCGAGCCTAGCGCTTGGGCGTCGGTGTTCACGGTGATGAACTCCACGCCCTCAAGCCCAAAATGAATCATCGTGTTGATGGCGTTCCCACCGGAGCCGCCGACGCCGATCACCTTGATTCGCGCATTGTAGGCGCGAGCTTCATCCGCAAATTCGATTGAGAAACTCATTGTCCCTTTGCCTCCCGGGCGCGAACGACGCTTTCACTGTGGCGATTTCGGGCTGCCTTCCCTAGGCCTAATTTTAGGCCGATGCCGCTGCAAAAGTGTGGTCCGTGTGGGTCCGTGTCGGTTGTTGCTGTTCCCGTTGGGTAGTGTCGTAAGCTAAGTTGCCAAATCAGAGCCGTGCCGCGCCTCAGAATGCCGCGCGAACCCAGCTCCAAAATCCGTTTTTGCCCGAGGCCGCCAGAGCCACCTCGGCTTCCTCGTGGCGCTCGAACCGACCGGCGCCGTAGCCCGGGTGGTGAGCGCGCTCCGCTAGCTGCTGAGCGCCGTAGCGCAAGAGTCCCACTCCGGTCGCATACTGAGGACCCTGCACGAGCTGCACGATGCCCTTCACGCCGATGGGAAATCCCAGGCGGACCGGCATGCCCAGGATCTCCTCGGCGCACTCGACCATGCCCTCCATCAACGCAGCGCCGCCGGTGAGCACACACCCCGAGCTCACCTGCTCAAGTAGCCCGGTTTCCTCGATGCGCCGACGCACCTCGCTGAAGATCTCCTCGACGCGCGGTTCGATGATGTCGCTGAGCAGCCGGCGCGCGACGCGACGCGGGGCGTGCCCGCCGACACCCGGCACTTCGATTTCCTCCTCATCGGAGATCATGCGACCCAGCGCACAACCGTAGTTGCGCTTGAGCCGCTCCGCTTCAGCCATGGGCGTGCGCAGACCAGCGGCGACGTCGCTGGTAATGTTGTTGCCGCCGGCCGGGATCACGGAGGTGTGCGCGATGCCGCCGTCGGCGTACAGCAGCAAATCCGTGGTGCCGCCTCCGATGTCGATCACGGCGACGCCAATTTCCTTCTCGTCCTCGCTCAGCACGGCGTCCGCGCTAGCCAGCGGTTCGAGCACCACGTCCGCCACGCTGAGGCCGCAGCGCTCCACACAGCGAATCACGTTCTGGACGCACGAGGTGGCGGCCGTCACGAGATTGACCCGCACCTGGAGCCGGACCCCGCTCATGCCGATCGGGTCGCGGATGCCGTCCTGAATATCAACCACGTACTCGCGCGGCAGCGCGTGCAAGATCATGCGGTCTGCGTCGACCGGAATCGCGCGGGCACCCTCCAGCACGCGGTCGAGATCCATGCGCGTGACCTCTCGCCCCGAGATCGCGCACACCCCGTCGGAGACCTGGCTGCGAATATGGCTGCCGGCGATACCGGCATACACCGTCTTGATCTCGACGCCGGCCATGGTCTGCGCGGCTTCGATGGCCTCTCGAACGCTGCGCATCGTCCACTCGATGTTGCTGACCACGCCCTTGCGCAAGCCCCGACACGGCACGTTCCCCACGCCCAGGATCGTGATGCCGTCGGCGTCCACTTCACCGACAACCGCGGAAACCTTGGTAGTTCCGAGATCCAGTCCGACGACGATTTCGCTTTGGTTGAGCGGGGTTCTCATGGGGGCTTGCGGGTCCTGGGCGCCGCGACGCGGGCTTTCAGGCACTGGCGACGCTGCCATGCGCTCCCGAGGCTGGCCAAGTTTCGGCGCACGAGATCGTTCAGGTTTCAATGCCTCCATGCCCCTACCTCATCCTCACGACGACCCGCTCCGGGTGGGCCTGATTGTCGAGAAAGACGATGCCGGGCGAACGGCCCTTGCGCCGGAGGTCGGCCACCACCTGTTCGCCCATCAGGAGCTTGCGACGATAGCCCTCGCGTCCAAGCTCGAACGTGATGCCCTCCCTACCCGCCGTGAGCACCACGTCGCCAGAATCCGCCATGTGCACCTCCTGGGCGGGCTGGGACCGGCTGAGCGGGATCCGTGAGTATTGCTGGAGCACGTCGAGCGCCTTGGCGACCCGCTCGAGCTCCCGGGCCCTGTCCCGCGACAGCCCCGCTACGGAAATCCCCGTGATGACCGGAAAATCCGCGGGATCCCCGGGCGACAGCTGCTTGAAGGGCTCCGCTTGAGCGGTGACCAAATAGAGGCGGTCGGAGAAAGCCGCCAGAGCCACCGGCTCGCGCTCCACAAGCTCGATCCGCAGTGCCCGCGGCAGGTCGCGGGTGATCCGCGCCTCGGCCACCCAAGGGCTCTCCAAGAGCTTCCGCTCGGCCGCGGCCGTGTCGAGCGCGAACAGGTTGGCGCCAAGCGTGACGCCCGCTAGCTCGCGAGCCTGCTCGGGCGAAATCCGCTTCGCGCCGCTGAGCTGCACCTCTTGAATCGAAAACCGAACGCTGGTGAGCGCGTAGTGGCGCACGCTGTAGGCCACAGCCAAGGACGTGCCGACGACCAGAGCCAGGCCGGCGCCGAGTCGGAGCGTGGCCGAAAGCTTGCCCCAAACGCCCGAGCTTGCCTGGCTACCGGCAGGCTTCGCCCCGGCCGCGGCTTCGACCTCGTCTGCGGCGATGTCAGAGTATCCGGACGCCTCGTCCGGCGCGTTCACGCTAGCGCCATGAGTGCGAACCGTCATGGCGCGCCTCCCCCAGCCCGCGCGCGAAGCTCGCTGGCCACCGGACCCAAGAGCTTGTTCACGTCCCCTGCCCCAAGCGCTATCACCACGTCGCCGGGGCGGGCTAGCCGCGCCAGCTCTGCTGACAGCTCCGCCCGATCTGGCACGTAGCGAACCGCCCCGTGCCCGTGCTCGGCGATTGCCTTGGCCAATCGCTCCGAGCTGACGCCAGGGATGGGCTTCTCCCCGGCCGCGTAGATATCGCAGATGAGCACGACATCCGCCGTATTGAATGACCGGGTAAACTCCGCCCACAAGCTCTCGGTGCGCGTGAAGCGATGCGGCTGAAACGCCACCAGGATCCGCTTGTCGAAGGCGTTCCTGGCCGCCGCTAGAGTCGCTTCAATCTCGGCAGGATGATGACCGTAGTCGTCAACCAGGGTGACGCCTTCCACTTCCGCTACGATCGAGAAACGCCGAGCCACGCCGTGGAAGGTGGTCAGCGCCTCCTTCATCACGTCGAGCGGTACCTCGAGTTCGTCCGCCACCGCTATCGCCGACAGCGTATTTTGCACGTTGTGTTGGCCGGGCATGCGCACCGTAAACTCGCCCAGCGGCTCGCCACGGCGATACGCCACGAAGCTCGTGGAGAGCCCCTTGTACTTGATATTCCGAGCCGAATAGACCGCCTGGGACGAAAGCCCGTACGTCACGTGACGCCGGTGCACCCGGGGGAGCAGGTTCTGCACATGCGGGTGGTCCAGACACAGCACCGCAAGCCCGTAGAACGGCACCTTCTCCAGAAAATCGATAAAGGCGTCTTTGAGCGCGTCGTGTGTGCCGTAAAAGTCCAGGTGCTCCGGATCGATGTTGGTCACGACGGCTATCGTGGGAGTTAGCCGCAGGAACGAGCCATCGCTCTCATCCGCCTCTGCAACCAGTAGATCCCCCGCACCAAGCCGCGCGTTCGAGCCGAGCGCTGCCATCCGGCCCCCTACGACCACGGTCGGATCGAAGCCGGCCGCGCGCAGAATAGTGGCCACCAGCGAGGTGGTCGTCGTCTTGCCGTGCGACCCCGCGATGGCAATGCCGTACTTCACGCGCATCAGCTCGGCCAGCATCTCCGCCCGAGGAATGGCGGGAATGCCCAGTAGCCGTGCCTCAATCAGCTCCGGGTTCTCGGCGCTGACGGCGCTCGTGTACACCACCACGTCCGCTGCCCGCACATTCTCTGCGCGGTGACCGACGTCGATGCGCACGCCAAGCCGCTGAAGGTTGCGGGTATTCTCGCCTGCTCGGAGGTCCGAGCCGGACACGTCGAACTCGAGGGTGCGCAGGATCTCCGCGAGGCCACTCATGCCGATGCCGCCGACACCGATGAAGTGAACGTGCCGAACGCGACCGCGGAACATCAGCTGACCTCCGTGAGTAGCATCCGGCCGTCACGCTCGGGCGGCGTCTCAACGGCGCCAGCCTGATCGCCCACCGACAGGCCAGTCAAGGACAACAAGTCTTGGGCGATGCTTCGAGCCGCGTCGGGCCTGCCAATCCGCCGCGCGTTCTCGGCCATCGCGGTGAGCCGCGCGGGCGTCAGGCAAAGCTCCCGCAGTTCGCTGGCCAAGCGCTCGGGCGTGGCCTCAGCGCTCGGCAGCCAGGTCGCCGCGCCCTCCTTCGCCAGCGAGTCAGCGTTGGCCTTCTGGTGGTCACCAGCGAACGGATACGGGACGAGCAGGCTCGCTCGACCGACAGCGCAGATCTCACTGACGGCCGAGGCTCCCGCTCGCCCCACGACAAGATCAGCGGAGGCGATTGCCTGTGGCATGTTCTCGATGAAGGGCACCACCTCGGACCGAGCTTCAAGCCCCAGGGACGCGTAAAGAGCGCGCGTCTCGGCTTCGTGGGCGCGGCCGCACTGGTGCACGACGTGCAGCTCGCCGCCGAGCAGCGAAAGCGCGCGCGGCAAGGCCTCGTTCAAGGACTTGGCGCCCTGACTACCGCCGATCACGAGCACACGCAGCGGCCCCGCGCCTCGCTCGTAGCTGACTGGCTCGAAGCCGTCACGGATCGGCACGCCGGTGCGCACGACGATTGACCGCTTGAAGTAACGCACGCTCTCCGGAAAGGCGATGTAGGCGCGCTGCACGAACGGCGCGATCAGCCGATTGGCCAGGCCGATCTCGCCGTTTGGCTCCATCAGGGCGAGGGGCACGCCGAGCGCGCGTGCGGCCAGCGCGATGGGGCCGGCCGCGTAGCCCCCGATCGAGAACACGGCGTCGGGCGCAACCCGCCGGATGATCGAGCGCGCCTCAGGCAGCGCGCGGAACGCCTGACCGACACCGCGCAGCGCTCCCATCACGCCGCCTCCGCGAATCGGCAGCACCGAGAGCAATTCGAGTTCAAACCCGCGCTCCGGTACGAGCTTGACCTCCATGCCCTTGGCCGTGCCCACGAACACCAGGCGCACGCTCGGCGACAGCCGGCGCACCGCGTCTGCGACCGCTATCAATGGGAAGACGTGACCGCCCGTCCCACCACCGGCCATCAAGAGCGTCGTCACGAGCTCACCTCAGCCGGCTGTCGCCGACCGGCGCGCCCGCGCTCGGGCGAAAACCCCGCCTCGGTCACGAGCATCGCGCTCGCCTCCGGACTCGGGCCTGCCTCGGCCAGCCGAGCATTGCCAGTGCCGCGCGTCTGGCGCGAGATACTGAGTAGAATCCCCATCGCGGCCGCGCAGACGAGCAAGGACGAGCCTCCGTAGCTGACGAAAGGCAGGGTCAGGCCCTTGGTCGGCAGCATCGACATCGCCACCGCGATGTTGATCAGCGCCTGAGCGCCGAACAAAACGGCAATTCCGAACGCAATATACGAGCCGTATTCGTCCTCGGCCGAAAGCGCAATCCGCACGCCGCGAGCCACGATCACCAAGAAGACCGAGCACAGCCCGAGGATGCCGAGGAAGCCGAGTTCCTCACCGATGATGGCGGCGATGAAGTCCGTGTGTGCCTCGGGCAAGTACAGCACCTGCAGCCCTTTACCGACGCCCATGCCCACGGCCTCACCGGAGCCGAAGCTCATCACCGACTGGAAGGGCTGGTACGCGAGATCCTGGCGATGCTCGCTCATGTTGAACCAGGCCAACATGCGCTCCCAGCGATAGGCGGTGAAGCGCACTGCCCAAACCGCGAACACCACCCCCAGCATGCCTGCCCCGAGCAGGTAGCCAAGCCTTGCCCCCGCCACGAACAGGAGCGTGAAGGTCAGGAACAGCAGCACCGAAGCGCCGCCGAAATCCGGCTGCTTCAGGCACAAGACCATCAGAAATCCCGCCATGAGCAGGTGCGGCAGCATGCCGATCGAGAAGCTTCGGACCTTGTCGCGCTTCTTCTCGAGGGAGTAGGCCAGCCAGAGCACCAGCGCGAGCTTGGCGGCCTCCGACGGCTGCACGTGGATAGGTCCAAGCGCCAGCCAACGCGCGGCGCCGCCGCCCGAATGACCGAAGCCGATGACGCTCAAGATCATCAGCAGCGTCACGAACCCCAAGATGGGATAGGTGAGCGGCCGAAGTCGATGGTAGTCGAGGTGCGACAGCACCATGATGATCACGAAAGCGGCGCTGGCGTAGATGACCTGACGCTTCAAAAAGAACTGCGCATCCCGGAAGACCACCGTCGCTTCGATGACGCTGGCGCTGTAGACCATGACCACACCGAAGCCGAGCAGCGCTATAACGACGGCGGCCAGGACGACGTCCATCGGACCTCGCTCCACCGACGCGGACCGTGAGAATACGCCCATGAGCCTCATGAAAGACTCTCCTTCAATGCGAGAACCGCGTTGCTGAAGCGTTCGCCCCGCTCCGCGTAGCTCTTGAACATGTCGAAACTGGAACACGCCGGACTGAGCAGCACCGCGTCGCCGGCCTGAGCGAGCCCAAAGGCTGCCTGCACCGCCGTATTCATGTCGGTAGCTCGCACCACCGGGAGCTCGCCGCCCACCGCCTGCGCGATCTTTTCGGCTGCTTCACCCAAGAGGACGACGGCTCTCCCCTTCTGCCTCAGCGCCGCCGCGAGCGGCGCGTAGGACCCGAGTTTGTCGCGTCCGCCCGCGATCAGAACCCCGCGCGCTTCATTCAGGCCGAGCAGCGCCGTCACCGCCGCACCGACGTTGGTACCTTTTGAGTCGTCGTAAAAGCGGACTCCGCGGACCTCGGTCACCAAGGCCATTCGGTGAGCAAGCGGCATAAACTGCTGAAGCCCCTGGCGCAGCGCCGGCCCGGCTGCGCCGAACGCGCGCGCGGCGGCCAGCGCGAACGCCGCATTCTGGTGGTTATGTCCGCCGTGAAGGCGCGTCTGCCCAAGCTCGAAGCGCTCCGATGAGGCGGCCTCCGTCACTTGGCCAGCGGCCACGATGTAGTCGGCGCCAGGGCCTCCCACCAGCAGCTGGCGGCCACGACCGCGACCGGCCTGGCTTTGGCACAAAGAATCGCCCTCGGGAACGATGGCGACGTCGCCAGCCGCCTGATTGGCGAAGGCGTTCCCCTTGGCGCTCGCGTACTGCTCGAAGCTGGCGTAGCGGTCGAGGTGGTCTTCCGTGATGTTCAGGAGCAGGCTGATCTGCGGCTTGATGGCGGGGGCGCGTTCAAGCTGAAAGCTCGACACCTCCAGCACGACCGCATCAAAGGCCTGCCCAACCGCAACGGCCGCCGGCGGGCCCAGGTTGCCGCCGACGAAAACGTTCAGCCCCGCCGCCTTCAGCAGCTCACCCAGGAGCGAAGTGGTCGTGCTCTTGCCGTTCGTCCCGCCCACCAGCAAGAGCGGCGCCTGGATCAGACTCGCCGAAAGGCCCAGCTCACCCGTGACCGGCACGCCCTCTCGCTCGGCTTGCGCAAGCTCCGCGAAGTCGGGCACCCCAGGCGAAACCACGATCAAGTCCGCGCGCCCGAACTGGACACCCGCGTGGCCTCCCAGCACGATCTTCGCTGGCAGACTGGCCACCTCGGGCGAAAGCTGCGAGAGCGGCGCCCGATCGGTAGCCGTCACCTGGGCACCTAGCCGGGCACACACCCGCGCGATCGCCATCCCGCTTTCGCCGAGACCGACCACAATCAGGTTTTTCCCAGAGATTTCCATCTTAACGCAGCTTGAGCGAGGAGAGCGCGACGAGCGCCAAGAGGAAGGAAATGATCCAGAAGCGCACGATAATGCGCGGCTCGGGCCAGCCCTTCTTCTCGTAGTGATGGTGGATCGGGGCCATGAGGAAGACCCGCTTACCAAACAGCTTGAAGCTGACGACCTGGGTGATCACGCTGGCCGCCTCGACCGTGAACACGCCACCGAGAATCACGCTCAAGAGCTCGGTCTTGGTGAGCACCGCCAGCATGCCGAGACCACCGCCCAACGCGAGCGATCCGACGTCCCCCATGAACACCTGCGCCGGGTAGGTGTTGTACCAAAGGAAACCCGTGCCGGCTCCGATCATGGAGGCCGCGAAAATCGACAGCTCCGCCATCTCCGGAATTCCCGCGATGTCGAGGTAGGCGGCCAAGGGGCGACCGAACAGCACCGACCCGGCGATGTAGGCCCAGATCAGGTAGGTGCCCGCGCTCATCATGACCGGACCAATCGCGAGGCCGTCGAGCCCGTCGGTCAGGTTGACAGCGTTGCTCATCACGACCACGAAGAGCACTGCGAAGGCCACGTACACGCCGATCGGCAGCTCGATCGGGTGCTTCTCGAAGGCCAGAAACGGAATAGCCAGCCGCGGGCGCAGCGCAATCCAGGCTGCGGGCAGGTCCCGGCTAAGGAACAAATAGGCCATGGCGAAGCCGCCAATCGTGAACTGGCCGAGCAGCTTGTACCTGCCCGGCAAGCCGCGCGTGTTCTTGCCCGTGATCTTCATGCGATCATCGATGAAGCCCACCATGCCGTAACCGGCGGTCACCCCAGCCGTCGCGACCACGAACACATTGTGTACGTCGGCCCAGAGCATGGTTGGCACCAGCACGCTGAGCAGGATCAGCGCCCCACCCATCGTCGGCGTGCCCCGCTTGGCGAAATGCGATGCCGGACCTTCCTCGCGGATGATTTGGCTGATCTGCTTGCCCCGCAGCTTCTGAATGAACCAGGGCGCGACGAAAAAGGAGATCATCATGGCGGTGAGAATCGCCATGATCGCGCGGAAGGGCGTGTAGCGGAGCACGTTGAACGAGCTCGCCCAGGCGTACTTGTGACTGAGCGGGTACAGAAGTTCGTAAATCATCCGGCTATTCCCCGAGCCTTGCTGAGAGCCTCGACAACCCGCTCCGCCCGTACCCCACGCGACGCCTTCACCAGCACCACGTCGCCTGACTGCATAAAAGTGAGCAGGCTCCCGACCGCAGCCTCGCTGTCGCTCACGAACTCGCTCCTACAACCGAGCGCTGTCGCCGTGTCACTCGCAAGCCGTGCGTCGCCCGCAATCGCCAGCAAGTATGCCGGATTGGCGGCAGCCGCAGCCCGACCGAGCCTGCGATGCAGCTCCGCCGACAGCGCTCCCAGCTCACGCATTTCGCCGAGCACCAACAGCAAGCGCGAGCCTCGTTGCTCGGCGATGCGCTGAGCCGTCTTGAGCGAGCTCTCCGCACTTTCGGGGTTCGAGTTGTAGGTGTCGTCCAGGACAAGGCTGCCGCAGCTAAGCTCTACGGGACAGAGCCGCCCGGCCTCGCGGGCCAGGCTTGAGGCGAAAGCGGCGTTCAAAGTGGTAGCGGAGAGTTCGCGACCGAGCAGCCCCTCAACGGCCGCCAGCGCCGCACAAGCGGCATAAGCCCCCGCCTCGCCGAGCGCTGCCGTGCGAAAGGTCGTCAGCGCCTCGCGGCCGTTCAGGCTCCGCACCACCTCGAGATCGCAGCCGCGTGCCGACTCCGAAACGATTCGGAAGCGATACCCGGCGCCCGCGCTCATGCCATAGCTGAGCCGGCGACCCGGAGCCAGAGCGAGCTGGCGCGCGACGCGCGCGTCATCCACGTTGCCAATCGCCAGGCTACGCTCACCGAGGGTGCGAAAGATCGCCCCCTCTTCGGCCTCGATGCCGGCCAGATCTCCCAGGCCCTCCGTGTGCTCGTAGCCGATGAGCGTGAGAATCGCCACGTCCGGCTCCGTGAGCCGAGTAAGAGTCTCTACCTCACCTGTACGGTTGGTCCCCAACTCCACCACCGCGATGCGCTCGTCGCCGCCGAGGGCGAGCAGGATCTGCGGCACACCGATCAGGTTGTTGAAGTTGC
>JANNWK010000254.1:0-2068 GCA_031408355.1 Myxococcales bacterium | reverse complement strand
GTCGCGTCGTCCGCCTGCGCCATCGTGAAGCCGCCCTGGTACACCTGCGGCGTGGTGCCGATGTCGATGGTGGCGTTCCAGTACTCCGCGTAAGGAGGGCCGCTCATGCCCACCTTGGGGCGCGCCTTCGTCTCCGTGCTGGCCCAGGCTCTGAATTGCAGCGTGTAGCTGTGGCCTCGCTGAATGACCATCTGTCGATGGCGCAGCTGAGCGTCCCAGTTGTTCGTGCCCTGGTGCTTCACCGTCACGCAGAGCTGGCCGTCGACCACCTCGGCGCCGCCATCCGCCGGCGCCGTGAAAGAGGTCGTCCAAGGCACGCTGACGCCATTGTTGAAGTCACTGGCACGGAGCAGGTTCGCGCCGTTCGGACCAACGCTTGGGGCGGCTCCGCCCGGGGCTGCCCCGCCGCCCGCCCCAATGGCTGGCTTCTGCTGGGAGCAAGCCGGCCCGAGCGCGCCCAGTAGTAGCCAGGCGTAGGCGTCGACGCGCCGCATCAGTTAGCCTCCGCAGCCCGTGAACTCGATCTCGTCAAGCCACATGTCGAAGCTTGCGCCGGCCTCTTTATACTGAAACTGAACGCCGTAGACCTTGCTGGGGTCGATGCCGGCCGGGTGGGGCGAGCCCCAGTTCTTCTCCTGCTTCATGGCTGCGAACGGCACCGTGTACTGCGTCCACTCGTCGGTCAGGGTGAGATCCATACCGAAGTCATTGAAGCACTCCGTGCAAAGCTTGCCGTCAGGCTCTGTCGCAGCGTCCGGCACCTTCAGCTTGACCTTGGCGACCCCGCTCGGGCCCTTCTTGGCCCAGAACGAAATGCCCTTATACTTGCTGGCGTCGTAGTGGCCCTTGGGGTCGACGAAGTTGAAGCCCATGCCCACGTAAACGGCGCTACCTCCGCCGACCGTGCCGCTCATGTGAGCTGCGAACTTGGTGCCGTTGGCGCCGCCGGGAGTCATCGTGAAGGTGCCGCCGTTCTTGCCGGCCTCGGGCACGACACTCGAGCCGGCGTCGTCGACGAACGTGTACCAGTAGCCGCCGCGGCCCTCGATGTCGGCGATCTGGTTGCTGTTGTTCTCACCGTCGGCGATCAGTCCCACGGCTTTGGGACACGCTCGTCCTTCATCGGTGTTCTTGGCGTCAGCGCCGGTGATGGCCACCTTCTTCTTGCAGGCGCCAAGGCCCAGAGAAAGGCCGAGCACCGTCGCGAGGGCTAATGTCAGGTTCATTCGCATGGGTCTGTCTCCGTCACGTGGGTAGAAACCGAAAGAGGTGGCCCTAAGCGAGCCCAGCACAGCCTTGGCTGGAAGCGCCTTTGGGGATACAGGACTTAGCGTTTTGGGCGGCTGCCGTCACGCACTTTCCGGAACCGGTTCCAGATAATATCATAAGCATCCGGGAAACGCTTTCGCCGAAAGCTCGAATCGTGCAGAAAAGCGCCAATCAGGCCTGCACTGCCAGCGCACGCCCCTTTCGGCCGCGGAGCCAAACCGTAGTACCGCTTGCCCAGCCCGGCGCGCTGCCCCCCAGCCCATTTCAGGAACCGGTTCCAGTTCCGGCCATAACCGGCGCGCACGTGGATCCGAGAAGCTTGAACTCTGCTCGTGCCGCCGGTGCGGTGCTGAGAAGCCCCCGCCGCACCTCCAGCGATTCTCGTAAAATCAGCAACTTCCACAGCTGGCAACCGAAACAGAAACCGGTTCCACTTTTCTGCGTGCAAACCGGTTCCACAGGAGTAGACTGTCCGTGCGCTGTGACCGCTCGAGCAGCTAGAGCTTCGCTCGGCCCGCTCAGGTCCCTCGAGAGAACGCGAACGGAAAGGTCGACATCTATGAATGGCGTGTCACTAAAGACGGGTCTTGTCGGGTTTGGTCTGGCCTTGCTCACCATGGGCGCGTGCAGTGCTGAGAGCTCCACGCCTGCCACGGGGGGCCCGAAGGCCAACAGCAATGGCTCGGGCGGTTCACCTGGTGCAGGCGGCTCCGGCGTCGGAATCATCCCGGGCCCAAGCGCAACGGGCGGCACGACAGCCACCGGTACTGCCGGTAGCGTTGGCACCGCGGGCTCCGGC
>JANNWK010000253.1:0-3593 GCA_031408355.1 Myxococcales bacterium | reverse complement strand
CCTAAGCTTGAGCTCGATTGGTTGGGTGACTACGCGGTGGTGGGTCTTGCGGACCGCGCGGAGCTGGCCATCGCTGTCCGCCTGGCGCGAGAGGCGCGGGAGCTCCCGATCGATCGTCCCGCTTCGGCGGTTGAGCTGGGGCGTGACTTCGGGTCTGGCGAGGCGCGAGCTAGGGCACTCACGGGTCTGCCGATCTACCTAGTGATTGGACTGCAGAGCCGCGTGGCAGCCACCGTCACGCTCACGGCGGTCCGAAGAATGGCGGAGAGCACGGCGCCCGGAGCCCTCGAGTGGGGCCCGTTCGCTCAGCACCGAGACATCGAGGTCGTTCGCGTCGTGGCGCGTGAAAAGTTGCAGGACGTTACGCTCTACTATGCCCTGACTGCCGACCGCCTGATCGTCGCGCTCAATCAGGCTGTGATGCGATCGCTCATCGATCAAGCCGTGGAGGGTCACCTGCCGCAGGCCGGGCTAAAGGGCGCTGACCTAGGCCGGCTAGGTCAGGCCGTCTTCGAGCTGGCTCCACTCAAAAAGGGGGCTCTGCGGACCCTCATGTCCTGGGGCCTGAGCCTGTCCGCTCTCGAGGCGGCGCCGACCGCCCGCGCGGCGGCCGAGGCCGTGCTGCGCGGTGTCCCAGAGAGCGCGCACGACGCTGATCGCAGCGCCGAGTTGGCGCGCGCCTACTTCGGCGTGTCGCCGCTCACACCGGACGGGCGTCGGTATCGCCTGTTGCCGGATGGCGTGGCCGATCCGCTGCGGGGCACGTTGCATGCCCCCGAGTGGCCTCGCCTGCCGACGCCCGAGTCGGCGCCGGAACGCCTCGTTTCGACCCTGCTCCGGCTGCGCTCCGACCTCGCGTTTGAGGACGAGCCGGAGCTCAGTGGTGGCGGGCGACGACTGCGAAGCCTGCGCGCTCGCGTGGACCTGCGCCTTCGCTAGGCACCCTTTCCGGACTCGGGCTTCCGCACCGGCACGTTGATTGCTAGCCTCAACGTGATGTCCGCACTAGTTCGCCATTCGCTGCTGGTCCTTGGTGTCTTCGCTGGCGTCGCGGCCTGTGGCAGTGAACAGGAGTTTACGGTCGACGTGTCCGGCGAATATAGCGTCGCTCTCACCAACGGAGCGAACGGCTGCGCCTTCGAAAATTGGGTCGAGGGCAACGAGGCCAACAGCGTCGGCCTCACCATTGCCCAGGAGGGCAATGACCTCAGCGCCACAGTAGACCCAGTGACGGCGATCGTCTTGGCGCTCTTCCTCGGCTCGGCCAACTCCGACGGAACGCGCTTCGTGGGCACGGCCAAGCGCAATGACTTCAGCCTGGTCGCCTACGGCACAATCCCCAGACGCGAGGGCAACTGCTCCTACACTGTGAACGCGACCATCGAAGGCACACTTTCCGGAGACGCCATTGCGGGCACCATCAGCTATTCGCCAGCGACCAACGACAATCCGGATTGTGCCGCGATCGAGTGCGCCAACGTGCAGCAGTTCAGCGGCAGCCGGCCGCCCTGAATTGTGTCGCTTCGCGGCCGGTTGTTGAGCCTGGTTGCCGCGCCGAACTCATTGAATAACGAGGGATTTACTCACGGTGCCGGGCAGACCGCTGAAGGGGGCTATCGTCGCGCGCTTCATCGCAGCGGCCACGCAGTTTCCGGTGGGCGTTCCGGCGAAGGGCGCGTCCCCGACCGTTGCACTTGACACCTTGCCGCTCGGATCGAACGTCACCACGACCGTGACCTTGCCCGTGGGCCCGCCGCTTTCCTTGCACGCCGTGGCCTGACTCGCTGCGGTGCTGAGCGCGGTCTTGGTGGCGGCCGGATCGAACCGCTCGCTAGGAGCGACCGAGGCGCCCTTGGTCTCGGCCTTGCGCGCGCCGGCCGCGAATAGCTCGGCGAACCCAGCGCCAGGAGTGGCCCCGGGATCCGCTGTGACCTCTGCGCTACCGGCGCTGCTGGTCGCGGTGCTCGCCGGCGCCGCAGGTGCCGCAGGTGCCGCGGGCTCCCGGTTTGCCGCGCTGTCGGGCATGACCGGGGTGGTAGTCACGGGCACAGCGGCGATAGCGGTAGGGGCCGGCGCGTCTTCCTTACCGCCGAGCACCACGACCCCGACGACTACGGCTGCGATCGCGGCCAGACCGGCGACGACGAGCGGTGTGCGGTTCTTTGATTTCGGCCAGTCGACAGTTGAGTCGTCCGTCGCCAGGGCGGGCGCTCCGGGGAGGGCCGAAGCCTGTGGGAAGGCGGGCTGTGGCGGCTGCGAGAAGGCTTTGACGACGCTCGGCGGCAGAGGAGGCGTGGCTTCTGGCTCGGTAGACGCTGCGATCGGAGCTGGGGCTCTGGCCGGAGGCGCGGGAGGCGGCGGCGCCAAGCGAGCGGGCGGTGGCGGTGGCGGCGGTGGCAACGCGCCGATCCCGGTCACGGTCGGCATCGCGGCACGGGCCTTGTGCACGGGCGCTGGGGCCTTGGTCACCTGCGCTGCGAGCCTCTTCGCCTCCAGGCTAGCGAGTTCGCCGGCGAATGTGGGCATTTGGCGCAGCTCCAGCCACTCCGCCATGCCCTCTTGCCAGACGAGCGTCCCACCCTCTATGGCGCCACGCGCTAGCGCGGCCAGGACCTCGGCCGTCGTGAACTCGCGATCCTGTCCGTCGGGGTAGTCGACCGCCCAGAGGTTGCCGGCCTGGGCCGCCTCGGCCGGAATGGCGGCCTCCGTCGCGACTTCCGGCTCCGCGGCGGGCGCGGCAATCGCCCTGGCGCTCTTGGTCCCGTCGACACGGATCCCCTGCCCGCAGGCCTTGCACTTGATGGTGACGACCCGCCCCGAGACCTTCTTCTCATAGATCTCGTCCGAGACTGTGAACGTCTTGTTGCAAGCCGTGCACGTGATCGGAAACGACATCCCGCGCGAGCGTACACGGTCTCCCCTGGGGTGCAGCCACTTTTCTGCGTACTTTTACGCCGTTGCCAGTACTTTTCTGACGTTCACAGATTTTCACTGCCGCACTGCAGCGCGATCAGCATAAATAAGCGCTTGGTTCCGATAGAGACCGCGATTGTTCGTCGCCGCGACTGGGCGCCTGGGCTCATGACTCTGACCCTGGCCGAGCGGATCGTCTTCCGACCGGGACAGTTCGTGAACCTCGGGCTCTATCTCAGCGCCGGCTTCGTCTCGCGATCTTACTCTCTGGCGTCGGCGCCCGGCGCGCCGCTCGAGGTTCTGCTCGCCCGTGTTGGGACGGGCGCGTTGAGCCCAGCACTGTTCGCGCTCGCTCCGGGCGGCAAGGTCCACGTAGATCCGGCGCCGCTCGGCTTCTTCACGCTGGACCACGTCCCGCCACACGAGGACCTATGGCTGCTCGCGACCGGCACGGGCCTCGGGCCGTTCTTGTCGATGTTGCGCTCCGGCGAAGCCTTCACCCGAGCGAAGCGGGTCGTGCTGGCTCACGGGGTCCGGGGTTCCGCCGAGTTGGCACATCGGCAAGAACTCGAGGAGCTCGAGCGGACCAAGCCAGGGCAGTTTCGGTTTGTTCCCGTGCTCAGCCGTGAGTCCAGCCCCGGCGTCCTGCGTGGGCGTGTCACGACGGCGTTGCTTTCCGG
>JANNWK010000252.1:0-5072 GCA_031408355.1 Myxococcales bacterium | reverse complement strand
GCTCGAGCAGGGCCGTACCGGCTCCGCTCCATTTTTGACCGGACAGCTCAACCAGATGAGCCACCACAGCGGCGGCCTCCGGCGCGCGGATCAGAGCGGCTGCGTCATCAAACAACGTGGCATATTCGTCGAGATCGCCATCGCTGCCATAAGCCCGGGCAAGAGCCAGCAGCGAAAGCTCGGGAGCGTCGAAGGTGGAGAGCGCCACCTTCGCGGCCACGATACCCATGCGCGCCCCCTCGGGACCGTCAACTTTGCGCAGCAAGCTCTCAGTCGCGTGGCGGAAGCGCAGGAGCAGCGACTCCCGCTCGTCGGGCGCGCTCACGAGCAAGGCCTCGAACGCCTGGGCGAGCGACAGAAGTAACTCGCTATCCCCACGCACCGACAGCGCCCTGAGCAAGACGTCGATGCGTTGCCGCTGCCCCTCCTCGCTTGGCCCGGCGAATAACGCAGCACGCCTGAGCCACGCCGCGCGGGCGTCGAGGGACGCATGCGCCAGCGCCACGCGCTCGATGGCGCGCACGACCTCGCTCGAACGCTCGGATTGTTCGGCCAACCTGGCCATGGTGACGAAAGCGACGCCTTCGCTTGGGACCGCCTGGAATGCGGCAATCGCGTGCGTTAGCGCTCGATCCGGTTCACGCCTGCGCTCGAATTGACGAGCAGCGCGGTACTGTACCGCGCGCTCCCCGTAGCGACCGAGCGTGGCGCCCGCCAGCCGGTCATAAATCCGCTCAAGCGCGTCCAGGTCATCGGCTCCTGCCGTGCGTTCGGCCAGTGCCAGCACGTCCGCGCGCCCGGGGTCCAGCGCAAGCGCGTTGGCCGAAGTCTCGAAGGCGTCCTGCATGCGCCCAGCCGCAAGTGCCACGCCCGCCGCTACCGCCAGCAGTCGAGCCGCTTGAGCCGGCTCAGTGCGCGTCGCTGCTAGCGCCTTGAGCCGACCAAACGCCGCCGCTTGGCCGAGGAAGGCCGTCACGTCGGCCGCGAAGCGTTCGGGGCCCCGCTCGGAGTCCAAAGCCAAGGCTCGCTCCCAGGCCCGAAGCGCCCCGTCGGTGTCGCCCGCCAAGTCAACCAGGGCCGCACCCAGAGTACGAAACGCCAGCGTGGTGCCCGCCGGCTCCGCCTCGTGATGCGCACCGAGCACTTCGGCTCGAGCTTCCAGCAGCGCCAAGTCGCCATCCGAGCTGCGCGTCGGCAGCGCTAGCTCGAGCTCAACCAGCGCTTCCGCAGGTGATACACCCTCCCTAACAGCGCGCAGCAGTGAGCGCGCAGCGCCGTCCGCGTCACCGGCCGCGCGGCGGCGCCGCGACAGCTCCAGGAGCATCTGGGGGCGTTCTGCTCCTGGAGAGCCGGCCGACAACCAGCGCTCCAGCGTGGCGATGCCCAAGCCGCGCTCGCCTGTCGCGTCGGCGACCGCCAAGACGGCCGCGCGCAGGGCCGGCGGGCGCGGACCCAGCACATCGAGTGAGCGCCGCGCCAGTGCGCCGGCGCGCATCGGCTCCACCTGCGACAGGTCGCGCAGAGCCCCGGCGATCTCGTCCGCGAGCCCGCCGAGTGGTTGATGCTGAGACAGCAACCAGGCCAGCGTATCGGCGAGACGCGAGCCGTCGCCAGCGGCACGAACGCGCGCGAGTCGATCCCTCGCCGCGGCCAAGTCCCCGGGGCGCAGCGCGATGCGGCGCTGGGTCCAGGCGAGCGCCAAGACCGTTTCCCCGAGCCGGTCGTAGGCGTCCGCCAGCTCCGCGCAGGCAGACGCGCGCGGCACAATCACGCCCATCGCTCGCTCAAGGGCTTCGGCGCCTGCGCGATCGCCACTCTTGAGGGCGACCCGGGCGCGGACCGCCACTGGCCGAGCCAGCGACGGATCCGCATGACAAGCCTGCTCGGCGGCCGACCGCGCTCGCTCGAAATCGCCAGCATCCAGCAGGGCCTCCGCAGCAACGCTCCCCAGCACCGCGCGAAGCGAAGGTGGCAGGCCCGTGGCAACGCGAGCAAGCGCTCGAGCGCGCAGAGCGTCAGCACCGCGCTGCGCCGCAAGCAGGAGCGCCATACACGACACGGCGGGCTGGGAGCCGGGCTCATCCAGGAGAGGCGTGAGTTCGCGCAGCGCGCCGTCCATGTCGCCACGCCTGCGGCGGGCCGCCGAAAGCGCGAGCCGCAGACGGGCGCGTTCCAGGTCCGAGTCGGCGCGCTCCGTCGCACCGGTGAGCAGCGCCTCAAGCTCGTCGCTTCGCCCGTGCCGCATGAGCAGACGCTCGGCTGTCGTCTGGTAGGAGCGTTCCTCCGGCACCAGCCGCATCAGTTCGCGCAGGACAGCCAATGACTCCGTGCTGCGATCGGGGCGACCCTGGAGAATCGCCGCGATCCGCGCAAGCGGCTCAAGGCGTTCCTCGCCGTGGACCGCCTCGAGCTTGAGCCGCAAGAGAGCTAGGGCTTCGTCCTCGCGTTCACCGTGGGCGGCCAGGCGCAGGCCGGTGTCACGGAGCGCTTCATCGTCTTCACCCAGACTGCGCAGGCGCAAGAGGGCCCAAAGACCGAGCCCCGCGTCCGACGAGCGCTCATCCGCCAGGGCCAGAAGCTGGCGCAGGCAAGCCACCCGGTGCAACGTGTCACCTTGCGGCCTGGCTTCGCCCACTCGCACCAACGCCTCAATCAGCGGGGAATTGTCGCGCGTGGCCAGGGCGTGCGTCTTCAACGATTCCGCAGCCTCGACCGAGCTCGGATCGACGACCAAAGCGTCAACCCAGCAGTCGACGGCACGGTCGGCACGGCCCAAGGGACCAGCGTAGAGTCGAGCCAGGGAAAGTCGCGCGCGCGCGCGTTCGCGCCCCGCCAGCAGATCGCAGCCGAGTTCCAGCCGGGCCGCGAAGAGCTCGTGCATGCCTGCGCGTTGGATGAGTCCGTCGAAGCCGACGGCCGAGTCATTCGGCTCGGCTGAGGGCTCGATGGCGAACAACACGCTCTTCAGGTCCAGCTCGCCGTCCAACTTGGCGTCGAAGGCCGCAGCCACGGCGCGCGGCAGGTCCCCATCGCGAAGCGCCTCGCGCAACCGACGCAGATGAATGCTTCGAGCCTGCTCGGGCAGACCGCGAGCGTGCACACGACGCACCTCGTCAGCAGCTCCCACCCGACCACGCGCGGCCAAGGCCTGACCCAAGCGTTCAGCAGCCGGGCCAAAATGCGCCGCCATTTCCCAGGCTCGCATCAGATCCTCAAAAGCCGCCGGGCGCTCACCCTGAGCTTCACGCCGCTCCGCCGCATCCAGATACGCTTGAGCGGCCTCCTCGACCGTCACCTGTCCGTCGCTCCACGCCGCCACTGCCGCGAGCTGCTCAAGGCTTGACGGATCCGCGGGGTTCTCATGCGCCGCGTGCAGGTAAAGCTCGCGCGCCGTCGACGCATCACCGCCGCGACCGAGCAACATCCCAATGCGCAGGGCGAGCGCCGCCGCCGGAACGCCAACCTGACCCGCCAAGAGCGGGCGCAACGTAGCGGCCGCAAGCAGCGGCTCACCCAAGCCAGCGAACCAGCCAGCGAGCTCCTCACGAAGGACGGGGTCCTCGGCGAGCAGCAGTGAGCGCCTCGCAAAGCGCGTAGCGGCATCCAGCTCCGTGCCGCGCGCCGCTAGCGCTCGGGAGAGACTCGTCGCCGCCGCGCGCTCGTCGCGCTCGTTACCGGAACCGCCCGCGCTGCCCACGCGCGCTAGCAGTGAAGCGAGTTCGGCGCGCGGTCCCGACCGACGTGGCGTGGGCGCGTCGAGCTCGTAACGTTCAAGCACCAAAGAGGCTGCCGAGCGCGGGCCCTCGCGGCCCCATTCCGGCGGCGGCAACGTCCGGGGTCGCGCGGGGCTCACGGAGGGTCCCACAGAAATAACTTCCGCCGCACCGACCCCTGGAGCACCTGGGGCCACGAGACGAGGATCTTTCGAGTCAATTGACGTCATCGGCGATGCGGCGCGCTCCGGCGGGGCCACTATAGGCCAGGCAGAACGGCGTGGCGTAGCTCCTCGGGGCTTGTGGCCAGCCCAAGGCCCGGATTAGCCTTTTCCCCGGCGCCCACCCCGGGTCGCCGGAGGCCCCATGTTGAACAAGAGTCGCAACCCCCTTCTGCCGCGCTTCATCGCAGCGGTTACCGCCGGAGCTCTCGCGAGCACCAGCTTCGCCCAGCTCGCTTTCGCGGGCGACCCTGCCGCGCCTGCTGCGCCTGCAGCGACCGGCCCCGACGCCAAGGCAGCCCCCGAGAAGGCCCAGCCTGCCGCAGCGCCCGACAAGAAGGCCGCTCCGGACAAGAAGGCCGCTTCCGACAAGAAGGCGCCCGACAAGAAGACGCTGCAGGCCGCCCGCAAAGCCTACGGCGAGGGCGAGAAGGCCTACGCGGCTGGCGACTATGCCGCTGCCTACGCTGCGTTCCAAAAGGCCAACGAGCTCGCGCCCGCGCCGCAGGCGACCTACTGGGCCGCCAAGGCCTTGGACGGCCAGGGAAAGACAGAAGAAGCCATCGCCGCCTACGAGGGCCTCATGGCTGATCCGGGCCTAGATGCCGAGAAGACCGCCGACGCCAAGGCACGGCTCGACGCCCTCAAAGCGAAACTCGTCGCGGAGGTCAGCGTAGTGACGACCCCGATGGGCGGCACCATCTCTGTCGACGGTACGCCTCAGCCGGGCGAGACACCGATGATCCTCAAGCTGCCGCCTGGCATGCACAAGTTGACGATCATGGCCCCCGGCTACGAAGCGAAAGAGGTCGAGGTTGCAGTGAAGGGCGGAGACAAGCTCGAACAGAAGATCGAGCTTGTGGCGAAAGCTCCACCGCCCCCGCCGGTGATGGAGCCTGTCGCGGAAACGACCCCTCCCCCGCCGCCGCCGCCTCCCCCGCCGCCGCGCAGCAAGGTTCCGGCGTACATCACGCTCGGTATCGCCGGTGCTGGCGCCGTCGTCGGGACGATCTTCGGAATCCAGGCACTCGGCGCGAAGAGCGACTTCGACAAGCAGCCGGCCGGACCCACCGCGGACGACACGGAGCGCAACGCTCTCATCGCCGATATGGCGTTCGGCGTGGCGATCACGCTCGGC
>JANNWK010000251.1:0-2871 GCA_031408355.1 Myxococcales bacterium | reverse complement strand
ACGCCCCCCGAGCCTGCCGCTGCGGCACCCGGCTCGGGCTCTCCGCCGAGACCGACTTGACCGCCGCTCATGCTGCCGTTGCCAGCCTCGCCCGCTTCACCCCCGTCGGAGCGGCGTGCCCGCTTCTTGGCGTCCTCCGAGCCGCAGGACTGCGACAACAAGCCCAGCGCAACACTCACCACCGCAACCCGGCCAAGGTTTTTCACCCCCCGAGACTACCTGACCGAGAGGCCCACGGCTACCCAGAGGGCCCGCGCCGGATGGTAGACAGCGCCCAGGAACGCCGACGGCCCAGCGAGCCATTTGCGCGTGCGCTCGACTTCATGCTCGACCGAGTAGCCACGGGCAAGGTGCGCTTCGACCTGAGCAGCGTGGCGCGGGCCGCGGGCGTGACGCCCCAGCACTTGTGCCGAATCTTCAGGCGTGAGCTTCGGCTATTCGAGCGCCTTTCACTTCTCGCGGGTTTGGACGCCAAGACGCTTTCCGTGGCCACGCGGGATGCCGGTTCCATAGCGGCCTAGGTGGAAGTGAACACCAAAAGCACTTCCGTTCCCAGGCGGATCGCCAATACCCCGGTGTAGCCGGAGACCGCCAAGCCGGTGGGATCGTAGAATAGGCCGTCGATCAAGCGCCCATCCGCATCCAAGGGTAGCGTCGCGGCGAGATCCGGGGGCAAAAGCGCATCCGCGACAAGCGTCGGCAGGTGAAAGGCCGTGCGCTGTTTCGGTTCCCCGAAGGCGGCGACCCATGCGGGCCAATCGGATTCTTCCACATGCACCAGCACGTACGCGGTGAGATCCGTGGGGCCGATATCGCTTCTCCCATTGCCGGGCGGTACCACCACTCTGCGGGCTTTTGTGATGGGGACCGGAGGATGCACATAGTGGGTGGCGCCTTCCGTATCCTCATGCACCCTGACGACTGGGGTGGCGCCCTTCACATCCGTCTCCCGGTTTTTTCCATTGCAGGCCATGGTGGTCGACAGAAGCGCGACCACCAGCAGCCGTACCGCGTTCCCGCCGAATGCGGTTTTAAAATCCATTCGATGTTTCCCCATTATCGCGGCGTGGCAACGCGTCTGTCACCTGGCGGTTTGCGCAAGTCGGGCACCGGATCCGAGACTAAGAGATTAGATGCCATGATTCGCTGCGTGACGGGTGAGCTGACGCTGCGAACGAAGCGAGCGAGCGGTCCCCTCCGTCGAGGTCGGCACAAGTGCCTACAATGGGCACTCAACCACGGCCCTTTCGGCCAAGAACCGGGCAAGCCGGCGAACGTGCTCGCCCCGAACGGAGAAGACCATGCGCTATCTTGGAATGGATGTTCATGTGAAATCAACGGTTTGGTGCTTGCTCGACGTGGCCGGAGAAGTCGTCGAAAGGGGCAAGTCGCCGACCACGGCGGCCGAGCTCACCGGCTTGATCCAGCGACTGGGGAAAGACGAGCCACTCGTCGCAGCGCAGGAGTGCGGCAAGCTCAGTCACTTTGTCCACGACGTGCTTTCGCCCCTGGACGTGAAGCTCTTGACCTTCAACCCCTACCACCTGCGCGTGATCGCGGCGTCCCGCAAGAAGACCGACAAGCGCGATGCCTACTGGCTGGCCAAGACCGTGCAGAGCGGAATGACGCCGCACCCCGTGTACATCCCGACCGGGATTGTGCGGCAGCTGCGGGGGCTCCTGAACGAACGAGACAGCGTCACAGGGCAGCGGACGGCCTGGCTCTTGCGTGCTGGCACACTGCTACAATCAGCGGGTCTCGACGAGCGCAAGCACAGCGGGAAGGGCTGGATCGAGAAGTTGCTTCAGCAGCCCGATGGCATCGACGAGCAGCTGAAGCTGGCCCTCGAACGCTGCGAACGCATGGCGCTCGCCTTGACCGACGAGCTCGCTGTGATCGACTCGCGCTTGCATCAACACGCCGAGAGCATCGAGCAGGTACGACGCCTGCAGACCGTCCCGGCCATCGGCGAAAAGGTCGCGTTGACCATCTACGCTTGGGTCGGCGATATCAGCCGCTTTCACACGGCAAGGCAACTGTGCGCCTATGCCGGACTGACGCCTTCCGTGCGGCAGAGCGGCAACTCGTCGGTGACGGGTCGAATCACCAAAGAAGGCTCGAAACAGCTGCGTCGTGTGCTCACGCAGGCGGGGCACGTGCTTCTGTTTCGCTGCCAATCCGAGAGCTCAGCACCCTTGAGAGCCAAGCCGGCGCGCATCGCGGTGCACCGTGCCCGACGAAAGATCGCCGTCGTGGCAGCAGCGCGGCACATCTTGCGCACGGCCTTCTACGTCCTGCGCGACCAGACCGACTACAATCCAGCTCTACTGAGGTCGCCAGCCGCGACAACCCAAGCAGCCTAGTCAAACTTGTGTCAGAGGCTGACGCTGGGGAAGACGAAGGGGACCAGATCGCACTGAACTATGGCTCGCGACCGGCGCTCGCCGGCGCGCGAAGCCCACGATTAGATTGGTCGGTCCTGCTTCTCGTACAGCAACATGTGCCGAGCCACTTCGGTGAGCCCGAGCACGAATGGAAGGATGAGAATCCCTGGCCATCGGCCCCTGACCTCTCTGATCTGTCCGAGCACAACACGTGCCAAACGCCAGCCGCTCCTGCATCAGGAAGCGCGTTGGCGAAATTGCGCGCTGAGACCTTGACGCGAATCATGGAAGTTCAAGCAAAGTTGGCTACGCGCCGCTGCGTAGTTGCTCGCGATTGACTCGTACCGCTCGTGCGCGCAGTCGGCAGCGCCGAAATCTCGCCGACGCCGAGCGCGCCTTGCAGGCAGGCGTCCAGCGCCGAGCGCTGCGAGCTGTCCGGCGTGGAGTCGTTGGCAGCGAGGTCCTCCAGTTCCGTTAGTTGCAGTAA
>JANNWK010000250.1:0-16592 GCA_031408355.1 Myxococcales bacterium | reverse complement strand
CCGGGGCAGCAGTTCCCTCGGGCGGTTCGTCCCGCGGCGGCACGAGCGCAGACGCAGGCTCCGGTGGCGGTGCAGCAGGCGGTGCAGGTGGCGGCGCAGGCGACGCAGGCGGCGGTGGCAGAGGCTCGTTCCCCACGTCCTCGGGCCCAGGCGCCACGGGCTCGGGCCCAGGCGCCACGGGCTCGGGCTCCGGAAAGCTCGCCTGCGCAGGCACCTGCGCGTGCACGACCCCACAGCACAGCGTCAAACATAGGACAGCCCGGCTCCGACCCAACACCCTAAACATGGGCGGAGCCTACCAGGCTGGCCTCCTCCCGCCAACCGCCCGAAGCGCGCCACAGTAAGCCGCCGCTTCGTCGCGAGTTCACGCTCAGACGCAACAAAGCCGGGCCGGCTCCAGTTCGGAACCGCCCGGCCTCGTCACGTGTCCGCTCAGCGCTTGCCGGCGGGCGCCGCAGCAGGCTTCGGAGCCTGTGAGGCGCCGGCCTTGCCGCCCTTCTTGTCCCCGGCGTGGCCGTGGTACGTGCGGGTCGGCGCGAACTCGCCGAGCTTGTGCCCGACCATGTTCTCGGTGACGAACACGGGCACGAACTTACGGCCGTTGTGCACCGCAAACGTGAGCCCGACCGCTTCCGGGATAATGGTGGAACGACGCGACCAGGTCTTGATCACGTTCTTCTTGGCAGCCGCGATGGCCGCATCGATCTTCTTCTGCAGGTGACCGTCGATGAACGGACCCTTTTTAATACTGCGCGCCATGTTCAGCCGCCCTTTGCCTTGCGATGCTTAATGATCATGCCGTCTGTGCGCTTGTTGTTGCGGGTCTTGAGGCCCTTTGCGAGCTGGCCCCACGGGGAACACGGGTGACGACCACCGCTAGTGCGGCCCTCACCACCACCCATCGGGTGATCGACGGGGTTCATGGTCACGCCACGGTTGTGAGGGCGTCGCCCAAGCCAACGGCTGCGACCAGCCTTACCGAGACTGATGTTCTGGTGCTCCAAGTTCGACACCTGGCCCACCGTCGCGCGGCATTCGATGTGCACTTTGCGCACCTCGCCACTCGGCAGCTTGACCTGCGCGTACTTGCCGTCACGCGCCATGAGCTGAGCTGCCACGCCGGCTGAGCGTACGAGCTGACCGCCCTTGCCCTTCCGGAGCTCCACGTTGTGGACCATCGTGCCAGACGGGATGCCCGCCAGGGGCAAGCTGTTGCCAGGCAGAATGTCGGCGCCGCGGCTGGAAACCACCGTCGCACCCTGCTTCAGGCCGTCGGGCGCCAGGATGTAGCGCTTCTCCCCGTCCGCGTAGTGCAAGAGCGCGATGCGCGCCGTGCGATTGGGATCGTATTCGATCTGCGCCACCTTGGCCGGCACGCCGATCTTGTCTCGCTTGAAGTCGATGACGCGATAAGCCTGCTTGTGGCCGCCGCCGCGAAAGCGCGAGGTGATGCGGCCGTAGTGGTTGCGCCCGCCCGTGCGGGGCTTCGGCTCAAGGAGCTTCCGCTCCGGAACGTCGGTCGTGATCTCGGCAAAATCACTGACGGTATAGAAGCGGCGGCCCGCTGAGGTCGGTTTGTAGGCTCTGATACCCATGGTCTGCTCTACTTATGCCTTCGACTCGTCGAAGAACTGAATGTCGTTACCCTCGCGGAGCGTAACGACGGCCTTCTTGTAGTTGGGGCGCTTTCCAACCCGCTTCACCTTGCCGCGCTGAACAAGCGTGTTCACAGCGGCGACCTTGACGTTGAACAGGGTCTCAACGGCGCTCTTGATCTCGAGCTTGTTGGCACTGATCGCCACCTCGAAAACCACCTTGTTGTCTGCTTTCAGACGGGTAGCTTTCTCGGTCAGCGCGATCGGGCGCTTGATGATGTCGATGGGCTTCATGGTTACTGCTTAGCCTCCGCGCCAGCCTCTGCCTTGTTGTCCAGGCAGCGAGCTTCAAGCGCCTTGATGGCGCCCTTCGAGAGAACCAGATGGTCGTGCCGCAGGAGGTCGTACACGTTGACGCCCTCTGGCGGCAGAAACAGCTTGTTCTCGAGGTTGCGGATAGACAGCCGAAGGTTGTCGTTCCCGCTAACATCCACGACCAGCGTCTTCTTGCCCGCCTGCAGCGTCGTGAGCACGCCCGCCAGCTTCTTGGTCTTGATCTCACCGAGGTCGATGCTGTCGACAACGGTCAGGCGACCCTCCTTCAAGATCAAGCTGAGTGCGCCCTTCAGCGCGGCCGTACGCACGCGACGCGGCGGACGGTAGCTCCAATCTTGCGGCTTCGGCGGATGGGCCCTGCCTCCGCCGACGAAGATGGGCGCGCGGATCGAGCCGTGACGCGCTCGACCAGTACCCTTCTGCTTGAAGATTTTCTTGCTTGAGCCAGCCACCGCCGACCGCTCTTTGGCGGCGCGGGTTCCGGCACGCCGCGAAGCCAGCTGGGCCACGACGACTTCGTGGAACAACTGCTCTTTGACGTCGGCCGCGAAAACCTCGTCGGCAAGCACACCGCTGCCGACATTTTCGCGCTTCAGATTGTAAACGTCCACCTTTCCCATGATCGCCTCAGCTCTTGATCTCGACGTCAACGCCCGCTGATAGGTCCAGCTTCATCAGGGCATCTAGCGTCTGGGGAGTCGGCTCAAGAATGTCGATGAGGCGCTTGTGCGTACGCACCTCGAACTGTTCGCGCGACTTCTTGTCGACGTGCGGCCCACGCAGAACCGTATAGCGACGGATCGAGGTCGGCAGCGGGATGGGACCTGCGACTCGCGCACCCGTGCGGCGCGCAGTCTCCACGATGTCCGTGGTGGACTTGTCGAGCAGCTGGTGATCGAAGGCCTTGAGGCGAATACGAATTTTTGTGGTTTCGGGCATTAGGACCTCACTCAATGATCTTGGTCACGACGCCGGCGCCGACGGTCTTACCGCCCTCGCGAATGGCGAAGCGCATCTGCTCTTCGAGGGCGACGGTGGTGATGAGCTCCACCTCCACCGTGATGTTGTCGCCCGGCATCACCATCTTGATGCCTTCAGGCAGCATCACCGAGCCGGTCACGTCCGTCGTACGGATGTAGAACTGCGGCCGGTAGTTGGTGAAGAACGGCGTGTGACGGCCACCCTCTTCCTTCTTCAGCACGTACACCTCGCCCGTGAACTTCTTGTGCGGCTTGATCGCGCCGGGCTTGGTCAATACCTGGCCGCGCTCGATGCCTTCCTTCTCGATGCCGCGCAGCAGGCAACCGACGTTGTCGCCAGCTTGGCCCTCTTCCATCTGCTTCCTGAACATCTCGACGCCCGTGACGACCGTCTTGCTCAGCTTGTCGAAGCCGATGATCTCCACCTCGTCGTTGATGTGAACCTTGCCGCGCTCGATGCGGCCCGTTGCAACCGTGCCGCGCCCGCGGATCGAGAACACGTCCTCCACGGCCATCAGGAAGGGCTTGTCCACCTCGCGCTGCGGCTCCGGGATCTCCGTATCCAGCGCCGCGAGCAGTGCGTCGATCGTCGCTTCCCACTTCGGGTCGCCATTCAGGGCCGGCAGCGCCGCACCCTGAACCACCTTGGCCGTGTCGCCCGGGAACTTGTACTTGCTCAGCAGCTCGCGGACTTCCATCTCCACCAGCTCGAGCATCTCCGAGTCTTCCACCGCATCGCACTTGTTCAAGAAGACCACGATGTGCGTCAGCCCAACTTGACGAGCCAAAAGCACGTGCTCGCGCGTCTGCGGCATCACGCTGTCCAGCGCGCTCACCACCAGGATCGCGCCGTCCATCTGCGCCGCGCCCGTGATCATGTTCTTGATGTAGTCCGCGTGCCCCGGACAATCGACGTGCGCGTAGTGCCGCGCAACCGTCTCGTATTCCACGTGGCTCACCGCGATCGTCACCGTCTTCGTCTCGTCGCGAACGATCCCGCCCTTGGCGATGTCCGCGTACTTGATCTCCTTCGCCAGGTTCTTCTTCGACTGAACCTTCACCAGCGCCGCCGTCAAGGTCGTCTTGCCGTGGTCGATGTGTCCAATCGTCCCCACGTTCACGTGGGGCTTGGTGCGTACGAATTTCTCTTTGGCCATTTGAGTAGTCCTTCGTTGCCTTCCTGAATTACCTGGTTCCTCGAACCTTTGCGACGATCTCTTCCTGCACGGCGGCCGGAACCGCCTCGTATTTTGCGAACTGCATGCTGTAGACGGCGCGCCCCTGCGTTCTACTGCGCAAGTCCGTGGAGTAGCCGAACATGGTGGCGAGCGGCACTTCGGCCGTAATCACCTGAGTGTTCTTGCCACGCTGGGCCATCCCCAGGATCTTGCCTCGGCGTGAGTTAAGATCGCCGATCACGTCGCCCATGTTGGCGTCGGGCGTCACTACCTCGACTGCCATCACCGGCTCCAGCACATGAACCCCGGCGTGTTTGGCGCCCTCTTGAAACGCCATGCTGCCGGCCACTTCAAAGGCGGGACCGGACGAGTCAACCTCGTGGTAGCTGCCGTCAATCAGCCGGACGTGCACGTCGATCAGTTGGTAGCCGGCGAGCACGCCGCGCTGCGCCGCTTCCTTGATGCCCTTCTCGGCCGGACCGATGAACTCTTTCGGGATCAGCCCACCCACAAGATCGTTCTGGAACACAAAGCCGCTGCCACGAGGGCCGGGCTGGAGTTCGATCTTCACGTGGCCATACTGGCCGTGCCCGCCAGACTGGCGCACGAACTTGCCCTCGGCTTCAGCCTTCTTGGAGATGGCCTCGCGATAGGCCACCTCAGGCTTGCCGACGTTGGCCTCGACCTTGAACTCCCGTCGCAAGCGGTCGACGATGATTTCGAGGTGCAGTTCGCCCATACCGGCAATGATGGTTTGACCGGTTTCTTCGTTCGTGAAGGTGCGAAACGAGGGATCTTCCTGGGCCAGCTTTTGCAGGCTCAGCCCGAGCTTGTCCAAATCCGCCTGCGTCTTAGGCTCGATGGCGATCGAGATCACGGGCTCCGGAAAGATGATGCGCTCGAGGACGACGGGGTACTTCTCGTCGCACAGCGTGTCCCCAGTCCGGGTCTCGCGGAGGCCCACCGCCGCATAGATGTTGCCGGCGTTGCACTCCTTGAGCTCCTCGCGCTTGTTGGCGTGCATGCGCAGGATACGGCCAATCCGCTCGCGCTTGCCGCGTCCAGAATTCATGACCGCCGTGCCGCTTGTGAGCGTGCCCGAGTAGACCCGAAAGAACGTCAGGTTGCCCACGAATGGATCGTTCATGATCTTGAACGCCAGCGCGGAGAACGGCGCGTCATCGTCGGCGGCTCGTTCCTCGATCTTTGACTCGTCCTTGGGATTCAGACCCTTTACCGGCGGAATGTCGACTGGCGATGGCAGGAAGTTCACGACCGCGTCGAGCAGCAGCTGTACGCCCTTGTTCTTGAAGGCTGAACCGCACAAGACCGGCACGAAATGGAACGAGCAGGTCGCCTTACGCACGGCCCCGTAGATCTGGTCGTGGGTCACTTCCTCAAGTTTGCCCTCGAGGAACTTCTCCATGATGCCGTCATCGCAATCGGCGCAAGCTTCGATCAGTTGCTCCCGAAGCGCCGTGCACTTGTCCTTCAAGTCAGCGGGGATCTCGGTCCAAGCGTACTTGGCACCCAGGGTGTCATCCTGAAAGATGGCGGCCTGCATCCGCACGAGGTCGACCATGCCCTTGTGCTGGTCTTCCTGGCCAACCGGCCACTGCAGCGGCACGGGGTTGACCCCCAGGCGTTCACGCATCGAGTCCAGGTTCATCTGGAAGTCGGCGCCGACCTTATCGAGCTTGTTGACGAACGCAATCCGCGGCACGTTGTACTTGTCGGCTTGGCGCCAGACAGTTTCGCTCTGGGGCTCAACGCCATTGCCGCCATCGAACACCGCCACTGCGCCGTCAAGCACGCGCAGACTGCGCTCAACCTCGATCGTGAAATCCACGTGGCCGGGCGTGTCGATGATGTTGATGCGGTGCTTCTTGCCCTCGTTCGGTCCGAGCAGGGGCGTCCAGAAGCAGTTGGTGGCGGCGCTAGTAATGGTGATGCCGCGCTCTTGCTCCTGCTCCATCCAGTCCATCGTCGCGGCGCCCTCGTGCACCTCGCCGATCTTGTGCGTGGTGCCGGTGTAGTAGAGGACGCGCTCGGTGCACGTGGTCTTGCCCGCGTCGATATGCGCCATAATCCCGATGTTCCGGGTGCGATCGAGGGCAATTTCACGGGCGGCCATGGTGTCGGTTCTTGCAAGTTTCAGGAAGTTTGGCGGAGGGGACCCTTTTGACGGACGAAACCCCCTCCAGCCCTGGCCTTCCCCGATTTGGGAAGGCACGATGTGCCGGAAGGGGTTCGGGGTGCGTCGAGTGCCGCTTGGTAGCGGGACGCTCGGCGTGGTCGCCGTGTCTACGCGCAACCCGATCCTATGTGGTCGTCAGCATGCTTCTTGGAACTGGCTCCTGTGTCTCGGTGATGCTGCACCCTCAGCCCGGGTGGGGCGAGGGCGAGCGGCTCACCAACGGTAGTGCGCGAACGCCTTGTTAGCGTCGGCCATCTTGTGGGTGTCGTCCTTCTTCTTCACGGCGTTGCCGCGGAGCTGAGCTGCGTCCACCAACTCGGCGGCGAGCCGCTCACGCATCGTCTTCTCGCCTCGGTCGCGCGAGTAGTTGACGAGCCAGCGCATGGCCAAGGCCACGCGGCGCTCGGGTCGAACTTCCACCGGCACTTGGTAGGTCGCACCACCAACTCGGCGGCTCTTCACTTCGAGCTTCGGCTTGATGTTGTCCAGGGCCTTACGGAAGATCTCGAGGGGATCCTCCTTGAAGCGTGCCTGGATGATGTCGAACGCACCGTAGATGATGCCTTCAGCAGTCGGCTTCTTTCCGCCCAGCATCAAGGAGTTCGTGAACTTCGCCACGAGCTTGTCCTTGTACTTGGGGTCGGGGATGATCTTGCGCTTGGGTACGTCGCGTCGGCGGGGCATCTCGGTCTCCTACTACTGCTTCGGGCGCTTCACGCCGTACTTCGAGCGCGAGCGGTTGCGGTTGGCTTTGTTGGTGCTGCTGGGGCCAGACGCGCCGGACGCATCGAGGGTGCCGCGCACGACGTGGTAACGAACACCCGGAAGATCCTTCACGCGACCGCCGCGGATGAGCACAACGCTGTGCTCTTGGAGGTTGTGTCCCTCACCCGGGATGTAGCTGATGACTTCCATGCTGTTGGTGAGGCGCACGCGGCACACCTTCCGAAGCGCCGAGTTAGGCTTCTTCGGAGTCACGGTGTACACGCGCAGGCACACGCCGCGCTTCTGAGGACATGAGCGGAGCGCCGGAGACGCGGTGCGCGTAACGAGTGCTTCGCGTCCCTGTCGAATGAGCTGCTGAATCGTAGGCATAAATGGGGCCGTGGCTTTTGGGGGACCGGGAGGGTAGCCGGGGGGCCCCCGGTGTCAAGCCAGAACCTACGAGCAGCATGCCTCGAGCCCCCTCCGCCTGGCGCCCAGGCGCCTCAGGCGTGGCTGGCCGAGAGGTCCGTCCGAGGCGAGGGAGGCGGGCGGCCCGCTGGGCGGGTGGCCGCGTCCGCATTGGAGTCCCCCAAGCGCGACGGCATTGGAGTAGGAGTTGTAGCCGTGCTGAGGCAGGAGGTGGCCATCGGTTTCGCCGTCCTGGCATTGCTGGCTAGCCTGAGCCCCTCGGCGGCGGAGGCTGGAGTTCTGCAGGTCATTGCTCTGCTTCTCTTGCCGCTCGTCTCGCGGCTAGTCCAGCTCGGACAGCCCGGGCGTGCCGTGCTGATGGCGGCGGGCACGCTGAGTGGGGGGGCTCTCGCCGGCTTGGCGCTCCTCACCCCGGCCCAATACACGCAGCTCGCACCCTTCGCGCTCCTGATCGCGACGGCGGCCCCCCCAACGGCACGGCGAATAGCAATCGGCCTTGGGGCCGGCGTTCCGTTCGCACTCTATCTAATGATCGCGCTCAGCGGCGAGGACGCGAGAAGCCTCCTCTGGTCAGCGCTGGCCCACCAGGGCGACCGTCTGGAGTTGGCTTTTCGGGGCCTCGGCCTGGGCGTGGTCGCGGCTGGCCTCCTGACGCTCGGGAACACGCCGAGCCACGGGCCCAGGTGGCACCCCGTGCTCTCGCACGCGCTCGCGACCGGTTGCCTCTTAGGAGCCTGCGGTCTGCGCCTCGGCTGGATCGCGTCCATCGCGAGCCTGAAAACCGATCTGGGCATTTGGTCGGAAGCGCCGGCCCTGGTGAATCTGCTCAAGCTGAGCGCCGGTGAGATCTTTTACGGCCCGGCAGCATGGGTCAACAGCTACTCCTACTCGCCCGGGATCGAGCTGGGTCAGTACGCGCTCCTTCGACCGTTCGGGCTCGAGCTTTCGCTGCGCTCACACCGCCTACTCGGGTTGGGTTGGCAGCTGGCGACCGCGCTGCTCCTTCATCGAGGGCTGCTGCGCGCGCTGCAAGGCGGGCTCGCCCCACGGTTGCCCCTGCTCGCGCGTATCGCGCTCGCGGCGGCCATCGGCTGCATCGCGTTCTCGAGCTTGCTGAGTCCGCACCAACACCCGGACCACGCCCTGATGCTGGTGCTAGGCGTGGCTGTCTGCCTCACATTGCGCGCCGGCGCGCCGAGCGCGACAGACAAGCTGCTGCTGCTGCTCCTGCCCGCCCTGGCGACCTCGCTGAAACTGACGGGCGCCGGACTCGGCCTTGGTCTCGTGCTCGCCTACGCTTGGGAGCGCGATCGGCAGCGTTTGAAGTGCCTGGCAGGGGCAGCGCTGCTTGCGCTCGGGACGATCCCGCTTTTCGACGCGCTGCTGGGTGATTTTTCGGATTACGCGATCAAGCTGCAAGCGTCGCACCCCCTCGACTGGCCTCGAGCGCTCGGGGTGTGGCGCACGCCGCAGGGCTTGCTGTTCCTTCTTGCCAGCGCCACCACGTTAGCCACGCGGCTCACGGGCAATCCATCGCCGCTGAGCCGAGCGGCCATCCGTGTCTGGCTGTTGACCTGCGGCATCGGCCTCACCTCCCTGGCGGCCTACGCCAAGCATGGTGGTCGAGAGAACAGCCTGCTGCCGCTCGCGCTGGGCGCCACGATCTGCCTCTTGCTTCAGGTCCTTGCCGAGCGCGAGTCGGTCCCGACGCGCCATGAGTCCGGCCTCGTGGTGCTGGCCGCTTGTCTGGCAGTCTGGCTAACTCCGCACGCACGGCCCGTGGTCGGTGAGGCTCGACGCAGTTTGCAGGCCATGCACGAAGACGCAACGGCTTGGCTGGTGCGCGGGCGGGAGCTCGGGCTCCCCCTGCTGTCGGCAAGTATCTCCGCGCGCATCGACGCCGGTGATCACGCGGTTCCTAGGGATATGCTGCAGGCAGCGGCCGAACTGGCGCTCGCCCATCGTCCGGAAGCCGATGCCTTTAGGACCCGCCTGGAATCCGGCCACTACGCGGGCCTGCTGCTCACGAGCAGTTCGCTGACCCAAGACCCGACGCTGCTGGCTGCTCGGCCCGCACTTCTGCGCCGCTACGTCGTCACGGGGCCAGCTCCGCTTCAGGGGCACTTCCCCGTGGACCCCTCCGGGTATGCACGGCTTGAGCGCGCACCGGCTTGGTCCGGCCCACGAACACTCAGTCCGAAAGCGACTGAATGACCGCTGGCCATTCCTTCCGAATCGCTTCAGCCACGGCGCCGTCGTAGGTGTGACCGGCCTTCACGTCCGCAACGAGCGTCACCTTGAGTTCGGCTTTCGTGAAGACAGGCAAGCTCTGTCGGACCTGATTGCGGCACTCCGTCTGCCCACAGGCGAACAACAGACTGCGCAGGGACAGCCCCGCCGCCTTGGCCTTTGGTAGCGACCAACCCGCGTATCCGCCCTCGGTGAGCACGGCGGCGCCAACGCCTAGGCTGGGATCTTGAATCAGGCGCGCGCCGAGAATCGCGCCGAGTGAGAAGCCCGTGAAGACGATGGGGCCCGTGCTGACGTGGCCCCCGAAGCGTTCGCGCAGCGCCGCCAGAGCAGCTACCACTTCTTCGCGCGTCTTCGCCAGCGAACCCCACTCCCACCGGTCTTCCTGCTTCGAAACGTCGCGGCGCGGAATACCCCGGGGGCAAAGCACAAATTGCTGAGCCTGGGTTATCCCGCGCCAAACCTCACATTGCCACTCCGGTCGGTCGAAGTTGCCGTGCAGAGCCAAGGCGACCGCGCGAGGTTCGGTGGCGCCGAGCGGAAGCGACACCACGGCCTCACGAAAACCGGGCACGGCCAGGTGGACCAGGGCGGAGCCCGCGAGTGGCTCAAGCACAGTCGGTGCCGGAGCCTCTCGCGCCCGACCCGACTCGACCAAGACCGGCTGGGTCGCCTGCGCTCGGTTGCCCTGCTGGCCCACGGAAGGGAGGTCCCGTTTGGCCGGCGCAGCACCGCGACACGACGCCACGAGTACGAGCAAGCCGAGCGCGAATCGCGCCGCCGCTCCAGCGCCACTTCTCAGCGACGCGGCTTCGCCCAACGGGCGTCTCCCTCGAGCAGCCAGGGCAACTCGCGCGAGAGGGCCCGCGTAAAACCGGCGTCGAGCCACGGCCCCACAGCGTGCAGCGCGACCCTGGCCGGAGCCCCCGCACGACTCAGCAGAGCCGCGCGAGCCTGGGCGCGGCCTTGGCAAACCGCATCAATACAGAAGAACAACACACGCTTGCCACCGCCCTTGGCGAAGATGGACGTCGCGCTGGGCGAAACGGCGGCGGGGTTTCCCTGCACGAGCGCCGCACGCGCGAAGAAACTGGGCTCCTGGCGCAAGAGTTCCGCCGCTACGTCAGCCCCTTCGGCGTAGCCGACCAATAGGATCGACCCCTGCGCGACGTGGGCGCCGAAACGCTTCTTGAGCGCCGCAAGCGCGGCCTTGAGTTCGTTCGCTGTCTCGTCGACACCAGCAAGAATGAAGCGGCCCGGCTGCGTGGGGTGGGGCCTGCCTCGCGGGCACAGCAGGAAAGCGCGTCCGCCGAGGACCCCGCGGAAACTGCCGCACTGCCAGTCAGGATGATCCGAAGCGCCATGCAGCACGACCGCGATCGGTCGCGGACCCACGGCGCCGAGTGGCAGACCCACGACCGCCGCTCCGAAACCGGGCACCGCGAGCTCCGCTCTCCACGACGGCGCCATGAGCGGCTGAAGTTCACCCGCGCGCCGCTTCGGAGAGCAGGCCAAGCCGACCGCAATGCCAAAGACCAGCACCAGCCAGAGCACCAAGTGACGAGAAGCCGTGGACAACAACGGGCACCATCTTGGCACACTATTTCGGCAGTCCACTCACAGACGGATCTGGCCCGTCTGAATGGCCAGGTAGGTCGCAGCATCCAGCAGCCGGTAGCGCTCGTCGATCAATGCCCAAAGCGGGTCTGGGACTCGGCTCGGGTCGACGCCGTCACGCGACAGGTCGGCTCGCTTCGGCTTGAGCGAGCCCGTGTAGGGGAGTTCGGCGACGGCGCGAACGAAGCGCGGCACCGCCGATCGCGGCAGGCGCTGAAGCAGAAGTTCGAGACTGGCCAGCTCGAAGTCAGGCTCGAGCACGAGCGCGGCCAAGCCGACCCGACCGTCGTAACCTGGCACAGCAAGCGACGTCACCAGCGCGGCGCCAACGCCGGGGATTGAAGCGAGTTCGCGCTCGACCTGCAGCGCCGATACATTCTCACCCCGAAAGCGGTAGGTATCGCCGGCGCGCTCGACGAAGTAGTAGAAGCCCGCGCGGTCACGGCGCAGCAAGTCCCCGGTCCGAAAATACACGTCGCCCGGGCGAAAGGCAGAGTGGACCAGGCGTGCCTCAGTGGCGTTCGCTTCAGCGTAACCGTGGTAGACGCCGAGGCCTGCGCGCCTAGCCCGCACGAGTAACTCGCCGACCTCGTCGTCAGCGCACTCGACAAGCTGACCCGCTCGGCCCCGCAGTAGCTCCCCCGACCTCGGCTCCACGCGAACCAACCTGAACCCAAGCAGCCACCTGTACGGGAGATTGCCGACCGAGCCCACACGTCCCGACAGGTTGAAGATGCCCGCCGGCGACTCGGTGGCGGCATAGAACTCGCGCACCGACGAAATCCCGAAGCGCGCCTGGAACGGCTGCCAAACCTCGGACGACATCCCGTTGCCCACGGCCAGCCTGAGGCGATGCTGGCGGTCCTGGGATCCCGCCGGCAAGGCCAGCAGCAGCCTTGCCAAATCGCCCACGTAGAGCAGCGCCGTTGCGCCGCTCCGCGCGGCCGCCGCAAGGAATTTGGAGGACGAGAAGCGTCGCTCGAGCACCAGCGGGACGCCGGTCACCAAGCAGGTCCCGAGGCCCAGCATCAGCGGGCTGCCGTGGTAGAGCGGCAACGCACAAAGCAGCTTGTCCTGCCCGCGAAAGTCGAACAAAGGTGCGCCGAACAGGCACGCCGCCGTCAAGACGCGCGAATGCGGCAGTCGGCACGCTTTGGGCAGCCCGCTCGTACCCGACGTATACACGAGCGCGAAGTCGCGACGCCTTCGATCCCCAGCGAAGCCCGTGCCGGGCGAGCCGGTGGCGGGACCGAACGCCCCACGATCATCGGGAGCGTAGCCGGTCACCGGGAGCGCGATGGCCGACTCGATCGCCTGCGCGAGCTCATGCTCACACAGCACCTGAGTCGCGCCCGCACTCGCCAGAGCTTGGCGCAAGGGATCTCCCGCCAGCTCCGGGTGGACCAGCGCCAACGTGACGCCGATCCGAGCGCCACCGAGCAGCACGGCAACGTACGCTATGGAGTTGCGTCCAACCAGCGCCACGACGTCGCCCGAACGCGCCCCAAGCCGGTGCAGATGCTGAGCGGCGGAGCGAGCCGCCGTATCGAGCTCGAGGTAGCTGAGCTGCTGACCCGAACTTTCTAAGGCGAGGCCGTCCGGGCGCTTGCGAGCCCAACGCGAAAGGACGTCCGCCAAGGTGACGTCACCCAGAGCTTGGCGCAAGAAGGGGGCGAGTCCGCCGCGTGAGAGCGCAGCGAGGTAGCGGAGAGCGTCGCGAGCCACGGGACGGCGAACGCTACCACCGCCGGCGGCAGCTACTTCTTGAAGCGAGTCGCCACCGCCGAAACCAGCGGAAATCCAGCCTTGAAGTCGTCCATATCCAGGGCCCAAAACATGGCCCCGCCCAGGCCCTTCTGCTCGATGAAGTCCAGCTTCTTCGAGAAGGATCGCTCGTCGTCGTAGCTCACCCAAACCTTGGCGGCGGCGTCGTAGGCGTAGGGGGCAAGCGCCGTCTGATCCCAGGCCGGCTTCAGCCTGCCCGACTGGATCATCTCGCGCACCTCAAAGTACGAGAGCATGCCGAGCGAGTCGGTGCAGCGACCCTTGGGACCTTGGCCCTTGGAGGGTGCCCCAGGCTTGGCTTCCTCCACTCCGGAGAACGAACGCCCATAGGTGGACATGCCCACGACGATCTTGTCGGCTGGCACACCGAAGTTCAGGTAGGCCGAAACGCTGCCCGGGACGCCCTGCCCCACCTGAGGAGTGGGCGCGTTGTGACCGGTCTTGCTATCCCAGCCACCCGCGTAGTCGTAGGTCATAAGGTTGATCCAATCCAGAGGCTTGTGGATCTCGCCCAGGTCGAGCCAGCGAAAGTGAAACGCACCCGCCGGAGCGGCGATCGTCAAGAGCAGCGGCTCCTTGCCTGTGTTCTTGGCCTCAGCCTCGATCGCCGTGCGGAATTCATTGAGGAGCCGAGTGAAGTTCTTTGTGTCCACCGAGCGCCCACCGCGGGTGGGGTCCCCCGGGTACTCCCAGTCGATGTCGACGCCGTCGAAGGCGTTGGCCCGCGCGAACGCGATGGCCGCGCCGATGAACTGACTGCGCCCCTCGGGCGTTTCAGCCATCGTCGTGAACACCCAAGCCGTTGGGGGGTCATTGTGACTCCAGCCACCGACCGAGATGAAGGTCTTGAGGCTCGGGCTCTTGATCTTGAGCGCGTTGATCTGCGCGTATTGGCCCTCGGGGCCAACGTCGTTCTTTTCGTACGGCGAAAGCGTGTACTTGGGGACGCGCCGGTCCGGTCCAGGGTCGACCTTCGCGAAGGCAAAGTTGATATGCGTGAGCAATTCAGGCTTCACATCCGCCGCTGTGAACTTGCAGCCGGTGCGGTACTGCGACCAGTTCGTGAAGTAGCCCACGATCCGCTTGGGCGTCTGACTGACGGGTGGGGCCGCTGCCGACGGGGCGCTGACCTCGGTGGCGCCAGGCGCGGTCTCAGCAGTGCCGGGTCCCTTCTCGCCAGTGATGCAGGCCGAAAGGAGCAGAGCCGAAAGAACAAGCCTTCGCATAAGCCTGAGCCTAGCGTGCGCCGCCCGTCCCCCGATGCCTAGTTCCTATCCTTACGGTGTGCATTTTGTGACACCCCGGACGAGGCTCGCCGCTCAGCCGCAGCTGTCTTTCACGCCCGAAACGTCGCAGCTTGGCGCATTGCAGCAAACACCGCTCGCACAGGCGCCGTCGCTACAAGTGACCCCGCAGCGGGCACCGCCGCAGCTAACCCTGCCCGAGCAGTTGTTGGCGCCTGCGCAGGTCACTTGGGTCCGCTCTGAAGCATCGCTTTCAACAAGATTCTTGCACGCATCCGGTCCGCTGCAGTCGATGTCGCACTCGCCCGCACTACCGCTGCAACTCACCTTGCCCGCACAAGTGTCGGTGCCCTGGCAACGGAGCGCACACTTCTCGGCCTCGCAGCGGACTTCGTTGGCGCAGGCGCCCTCGCCCAGGCACCGCACCTCGCACTCAGCGCCCTTGCATGCCACGTTTCCAGGGCAACTTGAGGCGGCGCTGCACTGCACGACACAGCTCGAGGCCTGAGCACAATCCACGCCATTGGAGCAGCTACCAGGCGCATTGCAGCGAACCTCGCAGGCAACGCCGGGCGGACAGCGTACGGTTTCGTCGCAGAGCTGCTCCGCGTCGCACTCAATCACACACACGCCGCCCTGGCACTCGCCAAGCTCTGCACAGGCCCGTTGACACTCGACCTCCGACGGTGCCCCGCCACGACCACCTCGACCCGCGCTCGCCTGTGCGGGCTTCCCACCGGCCTGACTGCTGCCGCCGGAGCCTTTCCCGCCCACGCCCGCGTCGTTCACGGACCCTGCCGCTGCGCCACTGTCGAACAGAACGCTGTCCGCCGCTCCGCCACAGGACACCGCCGACCCCAAGGAAAGTAGCGCGAAGCACGCCCGCGGCGCGCCAAAACCAAAAGCCATGCGCGAACCTAGCATCGAACCTGACGCCGCCAGCCGCCGCGTTGCGCGCGGGTGCTGGAAGTCAGCTATGCTGTGAGCGGAAGCAAGATGCGGGAGCATCAGTTCGACGGTCTGGTTGGGCCCACGCATCACTACGCGGGCCTCAGCCCCGGTAACCTGGCGAGCCAGCAGCATCGGGGCGAGCCGAGCAACCCGCGAGCGGCCGCCCTCGAAGGGCTGGCGAAGATGGCACGCGTTCGGGCGTTGGGAGTCGCGCAGGCCGTGCTGCCGCCGCAGCCCCGGCCCGACCTTAGGGCGCTCCGGCGGCTCGGCTTCCACGGCAGCGATCCCGCGATGCTCGCCCAGGCGCTGCGCGAAGCCCCCGCTCTGCTCCACGCCGTGAGCAGCGCATCCAGCATGTGGGCGGCCAACGCCGCAACCGTGGTGCCCTCCTGCGACGCGCAAGATGGGCGACTGCACTTGCTGCCCGCCAACTTGGTCTCCTTGCTGCATCGCAGCCTGGAGGCTCGCTTTACCGAGCAGGTGCTGCGGCGAATATTCAGCGACGAATCACGCTTTGCGGTTCACGCACCGTTGCCCGCGTGTGCCGCGCTGGCCGACGAAGGCGCGGCCAATCACCTGCGACTCTTCACGCCCCAGCACGCCGTGCATCTCTTTGGCTGGGGCCGCCGCGAGGCCGAGACCGGCGCGACCTCGCGCTTCCCGGCTCGTCAAACCCGCGAAGCGAGCGCAGCCGTTGCTCGCGCTGGCTTGTTGCCCAACCCCGAAGCGCTGGCCGCCGGCGCAGTATCAAGCCTGCTCTGGCAACAAGAACCGCTGGCCATCGATGCCGGCGCGTTCCACACCGATGTGCTGGCGGTGGGAAGCGGAGCGCTGCTGCTGCTCCACGAGCAAGCGTTTGTGGAAAGCTCACGGCTCGTGAGCGAGCTTTACGCCAGGCTCGGACACGACTTCCACTGCGTCGTGGCAAGCCAGGCCGAGCTTCCGCTGGCCAGCGCGGTCGCGGCCTACCCCTTCAACTCCCAGCTGCTCACGCTGTCTTCGGGAGAAATGCGCTTGCTGGCTCCGCGAGAGTCGCTCTTGGACCCCGCGGCGCGGTATTTTCTCGAGAGAGTCGTGGCCGAAGACAACCCGGTCAAGGGCGTCGACTACCTCGAACTCAACGGGTCGATGCGTAACGGCGGCGGTCCGGCCTGCCTGCGCCTGCGTGTGCCGCTTACCAGCGTTGAGGTCTCGGCTCTGGGCGGCTCGGTGCTGCTCGACGCTCGACTGGAGCAAGAACTCGGCGCCATCATTCAGCGGCACTACCGCGAGCGCCTGCGGCTCGAAGACATGGCAGACCCTCTGCTGCTCCGCGAGTCGCAGAC
>JANNWK010000249.1:0-7522 GCA_031408355.1 Myxococcales bacterium | reverse complement strand
GTCTGTCGTGGCTGTGGGATAGGGCGCCTCGGGAGAGCCGATATTTAGTTGGTTTAGCTTGTCGAGAAAGCTCAAAAAGAGTGCGTGAACGGCAAGCGCGGGGCGGGCGAACGCCTCGGTCGCCTCGGGCGAGGCGTCGGCCGAGCCCCACGGCGGGCTCGAGCTTTGCCCTGCCGTCGCGGGTTCCTCGAGTGCTGAGCGTTGAATCAGCACGGTTGCCACCCCGCGCAAGAGCCGATTTTGGCACAGGCCGGCAGCCAAGCGCGCGGCCTCGGCCGCGCTTGGCACGGGGTTGCGGTAGCTGGTCGCCAAGCCTTGCGCCAACCTCCGCCCTGGCTCGGCTTCTTCACCCCGCTCCTGCCCTGGCTCGCGGTCGAGCCGGGCGATCGTCCGAAGCCCACGCAAGGCGGCGGCTTCGGTGCCCTCGGCCCGACCCCGCGCGGTCCATTCAGCGACGTTTCTTGCCAGCGCCAGCAGGGCCGAGGCCGGGTCGGCGGCGCGCGCGAGGCGACTCAGGAACGGGTGCTGGCGCAGGTCGTGCTGCGACAGGCAGTCAAGCGCTTGCTCCGCCGAGGCAAAGCGCGAATGGTCGTCGGTGGCCGCCGGCACACTGCCTGGAACAAAGACGTGTCGCACTTCGGCTGCAAGATAGACGCTGAGCCGGGTTTCCTTGCCGTACCTGCGGAGCGCCACCCAGCTCTGCATGCCGACGCCAGCGTCGAGAGGGCGCGTCGCAAAGGCTCCGAGCAGGCGTTCATAGGGTATTGAATCGAGTCCGATCTGCGCCATGTAGCTGACGACCCGCTGCTTCACGGTGGCGTCGTCGCGAGCGTAGGCGCACACCGGGACGTATTGAGTGGTCGCGGCGGGGGCGTCGTCCTGTCCGCCGACGAACGCGGCGCACGTGAACATGGCGCGCTCCCGGAAGCATTCCGTGCCGCCGCCCATGGCCCGCGCGAACGCCAGCGTTTGTCCGGCTTCGCAAGCCCGGGCCGCGGAGGCCGCCCGCTCGAGATCGGCGGGCGAGGCGTCGTGGTGGCGCACGTACACCTTGACGCGCGCGTGCGGTGCATCGCTGAGGTCGAGCGCGAAGTACTTGAGCTCATCGAAATGGGGGCCGCGACGCAGCAGGGTTTCGGTCAAGTTCGGCCACGCCCGCTGCAGCCCCAGGCGTTGTAAGGCCGTTTCCACGAGGACCGCCGCCTTGCCAACTCCCTGTGCCTGGGGGTTGCAATAGGCTTTGAATGCGGGAGCCGCTCCCTTCGAGAACACCACGGCCGACCAGAGCGCGAAGGGCCCCTGCATGTCCGGGGGCAGAAACAAGTCCCGGACCGCCCGCAGGCGATCCAGGCTGGCGCCATACTCTTGCTCGACCTCCAGGTGCATGGCGAGCGCAGCCGCGCGGTGCGAACCAAGAGTGTTCTCGTCGCCCTGAGGCTCGAACAGCACGCGCACCTCGGCTTGCCCCTTCGTGACAGTGACCGAGAACTCGATAGGCGTGTTGTCGTCGCTTATCTCCGAGGTCCAGCCGTCCCGCTGGCCGCTCGCGAACTCCGCGAGGTAGGTCCAGGGCGCAATCAGTCGTCGAAAGATCGTCTCGGCTTGGCGTGCCCCTTCTCCCAGGTCGGCGGCGCGACACAGCCTGACGAGGCGCTCGGCCAGTTCGTCCACGCCCGGGCTCGCCCGTGGCGGCTTGGGCCACTTGCCCGAGCCGCGGCCTTCCTCCGCCAGCGGAGCCATGGAATCGAAATTCCCCTTTGAGCGATTCTGCATGTTGGGTGTCCCGCGAGCCCCACCATTTCGGGGACCGCGGGGTAAGGACGGCCACCGCCCGGACCTCTTTAGGCCTGTGGGGTGCTGTGGGTGGGGGCTCGATCGGACCCGCGCTGCGCTCGACCAGGTTTCTGGCCCGCTCCGCCGCCAACGCCTAGACTTCACGGCTTCGAAAATGAAGACAGTTCTGGAGAGGCTCGAACAGCGACAGGCCGAATACGCCAAGGCTCCCTTCTTTGCCTTCCTGCGGGAGACGAGCGTGGACCCGAGGCATCGGCTCGCGTTCGCGCCCCACGTGGCGCACTTCGTGCTGACCTTCGGCGATCTTTGCTCCTTCGTGCTCCCTGAGGAGCCCCCCCGTGATCGGTACCAGGAGCTCGTGAACGCCAACTGCCGGGAGGACGACGGCCATTGGCGTTGGTTCCTCACCGATCTTGCGCAGCTCAACCAGGACTCCCAAGGGCCGTTCAGTGACGCCGTGAGGCTCATTTGGAGCGACGCTACCGTCCGCACGCGCCGGCTCTCCTACCAGCTGTGCCACCTCGCCCTCGGGGCGGACTCGCTGGGCAAGCTGGTGCTCGTGCACTGCATCGAAGGCGCCTTCAAGATGACGGTGCGGGATCTGGAATCGACCGCCCGAGAGTTCAGCGCGCTCACGGGCAAGCCTCTCTATTACCTCGGCGCTCGGCATTCGGACGCCGAAGCCAGTCACACCATTGAAGAAGTGGGCGTGAGGCAGAGCCTCCAGGACATCGTGCTTGCGCCCGAGGCCCAGCGCGCGTTCTGCGCCATGGTAGACGAGACATTCGTGCTCTTCCAGGCTTTCACGGACGAGATGTTGGAGCTGGCCCAAGCCGCTGCCGCGAGGACGACCTAGCGCGCCATGTCAACGCCTCGTGCTGACTGGACGGGAGCGGGCCTTCAGGAACTGACGGCGAGTGGTCTCTCCGTTAGCGTCGAAGCCACCACGCGCGCGGCCGCTTCAACTGATTTTGGCGGAATTTGTCGAGGTGAATCAGTCGCGGTCGCGAGCCCGCGCACGGTCGAAGAGGTCGCCTTCGCCGTTGGGTTTGCCGCTGCTCGTGGTCTCTCGTTCACGGCGCGCGGCACCGGGCGCAGCTCGGGGGGTCAGTCGGTGGCGCAGAAAGGCCTAACGCTCGATCTTTCCCGGCTCGATCACGTGGGCAGGGCCGACATGCTCGCCAAGACGCTGACGTGTGGCCCCGGCGCGCGTTGGCGCGCGGTAGTAGACGAAACCCTGCGCCACGGCTTGATCCCCACTGTCTTGCCGCTCAACCTTGACCTTACCGTCGCCGGCACCCTTTCGGTGGGGGGCTTCGGCTCCAATAGCCACCGCTACGGCACCGCCGCGTCCCACGTTGCCGCGCTACAGGCAGTGACGGGCAACGGCGACCTTGTTGACTCGGCGCACGACCCCGGACTGCTAGCTGTCACGCTGGGTGGGCTAGGGCGCTGCGCTGTCATCACCTCGGTGACCTTGGCCCTGAGGGCGGCGCCCGCCGCGGTGCGCACCTTCTATCTTCTCTACGACGAGATCGAGCCCTGGCTTTCGGATCTGCGCGAGTTCCGCGACGGGCGCTTCGACCATATGGACGGCTTCTGCAGCTCGAGCGTGCAGGGCATGCGCAACGTTGGCGCGGTCAGGCGACCCTTCGCGCGCTGGTTCTATGGCCTCCACGTCTCGCTCGAGCACGCTGCCGGAGCGGCTCCCGAGGCTGAAGTCGCTCTGGCTGGGCTACATCACCGCTGGGTCGTTCACCAAGAGGACAACGCGACGGGGGCCTTCGCGGCGAGGGCTGACCCACGCTTCGAAATGATGTCCCGAATGGGCGCCTTTACTCAAGCGCATCCCTGGCTTGAGTGCTTTGTGCCGAGCGCCGCGCTGCCGGAGCTCCTGCCGCGCGTGCTTGCCGTCTTGCCGCTGGCCCTTGGGGATGGACACCGCGTGGCCCCGCTTGCGAGTGCCGCGCAGCCGCCGTTTCTCCTTACCCCGGAGGGTGTCGAAGCGTCGGTCTTCGCCGTGTTGCCGGCCGGCGTAGCGCCCGCGCTGTTGCCGGAAGTCTTGCCGGCGCTCCGCGCCGCTAACGAAATGCTCATTCAGGCCGGCGGCAAACGCTACCTGGCCGGCTGGCTCGAGCTCGATCAGGCTGGCTGGAAGGCTCACTATGGGGATCGCTACGAGGACTGGCTAGAGGCCAAGCGGCGCTACGATCCGGCGCGGGTGCTCGGGGGCATGTGCTTCTGAAGCGCCAGCGTAGATCCCGTGTGGGGCCCCCGGCATGGTAGAAAGGCAGCCCGTGGATATCTCGGCGCGCATTGTGGTTCAAGACAGCGACCATCTGGTGGCCGTTTGGAATCGCACGCTCATTCACATCTGGCGCGGCGCCCCGACGTTCGAAAGCGTGGGCGGCATGGTCAAGGTGTGTCGCGAGTTGCTGCTCGCCGCCGGCGGCGGCGTCACCTGCCTGGCCGTGGTCGAGCGCAGCTCGCCAGCGCCGGGCGAACCCGCCCGTCAAGCGCTCGCTCAGTGGAGCCGCGAGCTCGTTCCTCAGATGGACGCGGCCGTCTTCGTCGCCGAGGGCAGCGGTTTCCGTTCGGCTCTTGTGCGCGGCGTCGGCGTCGCCTTAACCACGCTGATGCCGCACAGGGTTCCGTTCAAATTCGTCAGCACCATCGACGAGGGGCTCGCTTGCCTGTCTCCGAAAATTGCGCTCAGCTTCGGTGGCGTCGCGGTGCTGCGTAAGGCTGTCGACGAGCTGCGCGCCAAAATGGGCTAGCAGGCTGCGTTCGGCAGCCCACTAGCTGTACTGGTCGTGCTCGCTCAGCGCCGCGGAAAGATGCCGGGGCCGGGCGTCAGGATGTTCTGCGGATCGAACTTCTGCTTGGCTGCCTTGAAGCCGCCCCAAGCGGACCCGTAGTGTCTGCGCCAGTCGCCCGGGCTGAAGTCCAAGGTCCCGATGGGGTAACGGGTGCCGCCCAAACAGCGGGCGAGCTCGAACCAAGTGTTGTTCCGCGCGCGCTTGTTTGCGGCAAAATCCGCGTCATAGCCCGGGATGTCGCGGGCCGTGAGCACGTCGAACAGATAGACGAGCTCCTCGTCCGGCAGTCGGAATAGCGGGCGGGTGATGGTGGAAGTTAGCAGTGGGAAGAAGAGCACGAAGCCGAAGGTCCCAACGTCGTCCGGCTGGAAATTCGAAACCACGCCGTCCACGTAGTCGGCAAACTCGCTGTCCGGCAGGAAGGCGTCGAACCAGGGGTGCATCACGTTGTCGAACAGGTTGATGCTCCGCAAGAACCCAATGAAGCCGTCCACGCGCAGGTGGTAGTCGAAATAGGTTCCATCGGCCTGCACGAGCGAGCCCGGCTCGTAGGCGAGCCCGCGGATCATGTGGGTTACATCAGGCGCTTCCGGTGCGGTGTAGAAGCTGGTGGTGTTAAGCTCATAGAACCAGCCTGTCGCGTCCTGACGCGCCGTGCCCCAGACCATGTCGAACTCGCCCCGGTACACGAGCGTGCGCATGTCGTCTTGGAACCGCTGTACGTCGTTGTAGCGGAGAGAAAGATCGGTGGCGCGTTGCTTGGCAGGCACGAGCTTGAGCTTGGCGCTCACGATGATGCCGCATTGCCCTTGTCCGGCCAGCACGGCCTCAAATAGCCGCCGATTGCGCGTCTCGGAACACTCCTCCACCTTGCCGCGACCCGTCACCACCGTGAGTGCCAGGACGTGCTGCACCTGGACGCCCTTGTTGTAGGCCATGCCACTGATGCCGCCCATGGAGAGCGTGCCGCCAACGGACAATCCGATGAAGCCGGTGAGCACCGGCGGCGTTTGGCCTTGCGCCAACGTCTGACCCAGCAGCTGCAGCCAGGTGGTCCCGCCGTCGACGACGGCAAAGCCGCTACCAATTTCGCGTACTGCGCTCAGCGTGCTCATGTCGATGACCAGGCCGGCCTTAGCCTGTGCCTGACCGTGGGTGGCGTGCCCCTGACCACGCGCTGAGACGCTGATGCCGTGGCCAGCGCAGAACTTCACCATCTTGGCCACGTCGTCGACGGAGCCAGGTCGCAACACCGCGGCCGGAGTATTGAAGATGAGGTTGCCGAGGTCCGTCCCCCGCGCCAGCCGGGCGGCTTCGTCGGTGAGCAGTTCGCCATCAAGGGCGGGGACGTGCTCGAACGGCTCGCCGCCCTGGGCGGCCCCGGTCACCCAGGCCTGCGCCTCGCCGCTGTAGCCAATAATGAGCGCTGCCGCCCCACTGCCCGTTGCCTGCAGAAACCCGCGTCGATCGATGTTGTTGGTGCTCATGCTTCAACCTCCCAGGCGTCGGCCTTCTCCACAGACTGTGGGGAGGCTAACTCGCTAACTCGCCAACTCCGCAGGGTAGTCTGCCCGCTCGGCTCACTTCAAGCCGGTCCGGAAACTTCTCAGCGAACATCTCGCCCACATTGCCATACATTCCGTTGTCTCGTGGTCGTGGCACCGGGGGCCCTGACCGGGTGGGTCGTCGCCCCGCCAGCGCTCGTGCGCCAATTTTTCAATCCATTGCGCGTTGGGTCGGTGCCCGGAAGTTCCACGCGCTGCCGACTTGCAAATGCAGCTGAGGCAGCGGAACATTCAGGCGTGGCGCGGCTGGATCCACGACGACTGAGTCGAGAATTCTTGGCGAGGGTTGAGTCCCCTGTCGGCTTCGACGTGCTCTTCGACCACCTGCCTGACGTCTACTACTTCGTCAAGGATGGGGCTGGCCGGTTTGTGCGCTGCAACAGAGCCTTCCTGAGTCTGGTTCGAGCCGCTCGGGAGGACGAAGTCATCGGGCTGCGCGATTCAGATTTCTTCCCGGGTGAGATGGCCGAGAGCTACATGCGGGACGATCGCGAAGTGATCCGCACCAGCGAGGCCATCATCGACAAGGTCGAGCTGCTGCGGAATCCCGATGGCACGATCGATTGGTACAGCACCACCAAGTTGCCGCTTTTCGATAAGAAAGGCCTAGCGATTGGCGTCGCCGGTATCACGCGCGACGTCAAGAAGATGAACTCGAACACGGCTCGGTTTCTGTCCTGGGCGCCCGTGCTCGAGACGATGCTGAACGACTACGCGCAGCCCCTCTCCACCACCTCGCTCGCGGAGCGGGTGTCGCTCTCAGTGAGTCAGTTCAATCGCCAGTTCCGCAAGAAGTTTCACACCACGCCGCGCAGTTACCTCACCAACGTACGCATGAACGCAGCGTGTCATTTGCTGGTGTCCACGGATTTGCCGATCGCGGAGATCGCTTTGCAAACCGGGTTTTACGACCAGAGCCATTTCAGCAATCAGTTTGTGCGGCATCGCGGCGTACCGCCCTCGCATTTTCGCAGCAAGTACACCGAAGGCGCGCCGCCGCTTCAGCCCGCCGAGTCGGGGGTCGAGCCCGTGCGGGTGCGGGGTTCTTCCAACAATACGCGGCTCGGCTCCAAGACCAGGCCGACCCCAAACTCGTAGTCTTGAGGAAGAGTGCCGCTAGCTGTACCCCCCTTCCGAGCCTGCCTACCGGCAGCTTTCCCGAGCTTTCTGCTGGCTCTGGGCGGAAGCTGCGCCGTGGCAGAAGGCGTGGAGAATCCGCGCTCCCCATCCCAACCCCAAGCCCGAGGAGTTTGACCATGACCATTCGCGATTTCGAGCCCAAGTTCATGAAACTCGGCGTTCTCACCGCCGCCCTGCAGGAGCTGACCCCGCGCAGCGTGCGCG
>JANNWK010000248.1:0-6138 GCA_031408355.1 Myxococcales bacterium | reverse complement strand
AACGCGCCCTCCTGGCCGAGCTGACGGAGCAATTACTGGAGGACGTCATGCGCCTCAATTTCACGAGCGTGGTCCTGATGTGCCAGGCGGTCATCCCGCACATGGTCAAGCAGGGCGGTGGGCGAGTGATCAACATCTCTTCCTTGGCTGGCCACAATGGAGGCGGGCCCACGACGCCTCACTACGCGCCAGCAAAGGCCGCCGTCAGCAACCTTACCCGCACGCTGACGAAGGAATTTGCCGGCCAGGGCGTGAATGTGAACAGCGTGGCCCCTGGGCTTATCGACAATCGATTCCACGAAGTGTTCACAGCGCCGGAACAGTTCAAGGCCCAGGTCGCCGGGATCCCCATGGGTCGTGCTGGAACGAGCGAAGAGGTGGCGGGCGCTGTCGCCTTCCTGGCCTCGCCGGCTGCCAGCTTCATCGCGGGCGAAGTGCTTCACGTCAACGGCGGCGCCTACTTCGGACAGTAGCTCCGGCCCTGCGCACAGCATCGGCGAAAGGTTCACGGGCCGTTTGGGGACCGGACACGCAGCGACTGGACCACGAGCCTCACTTTCGAGTTGGACGCATCAGCGAAGCTCGCGGGGCGTCGCTTTGTCAGAGACCCGTGGGCGAGTCGATGCAGCGACCAAGACATCGACTTTGGGTGAGCGAAAGTGGGAGTACCGAGCGCTGCATCGGACATGAGGTGACTGACAGGGGCTGTTCCCCCAACACCCAGAGGTCTCCCATGCTGCGACGCAATACCGTTCCGCTCGTCCTACTGCTGTCAACCTTGGCCTGCTCGGGCCAACCCGCCGAGGACAACATCACGGTGGTGCCGGGCGGTGGCTCCCCTGCAGCCGCAACGGCTGGCAATAGCTCAGCCGTCGGCGGACAGGTGACGCAAGCCGGAACCGGCAGCGCGACGGCGGGCACCGCCAACATGACGCCGATGGGCGGAGGCGGCGGGACTGCGGCGGGCGGAAGCGCGCCGAACCTGAGCGACCCCAACGCGGTGATTCCCAGCGCCGCCTGCGGCAACGGCCCCCCAGAAGGCATGCAGCCGGCCAACTACACGGCGTTCAAGGTAGCGGTCACGGGCGCCACACTGACCAACTTCATGCACCCCCCGCACGAGCGCGGCTACTACGTCTGGATCCCGCCGGACTACAACAACACTAAGCCGTATCGCATCGTCTACATCATGTACGGCTGCGGCAACAAGTACGCCGGCGCGACCGCCACGTACAAGCTCATGAACGAGGACCCGCAGGCCATCTATGTCGGCATGAACATGCCGCCAGACGGCATCGCGGACAGCGAAGGCACTTGCTACAACGACGACGGCGCTGGCGCCTCGACCGAGTGGGAGTTTTTCGATCTGATGAATCAACAGATCGAGTCCAACTTCTGCGTCGATAAGAACCGGGTATACGTCGCCGGCTACAGCTCGGGCTCATGGGTCGCCAACATGCACGGCTGCTACTTCTCCGGCTTCGACGCCACCCGGAAGTTCGGCAAGGGGCTGAGCGTCCGCGGACAAATGGCCGTCACGGGCGGGCTACCGGACGTCCCTGAGTGCAGCAAGCAACCCGTTTCAGCCCTCTGGATCCACGACTCGGGCGACAACGCGAACCCGTACAGCGGCAACAAGAACGCTCTCGATCGCGTGCTCGCCGTCAGCAAGTGCGTAGGCTCCCAGCAGGCGCCGTGGGGCGAGGGCGCCCTGAACAGCATCTGCAAACAGTACACGGACTGTCCCACCGATTTCCCGGTCGTGTTCTGCACCACCACGGGTCGCGGACACGACTCTCAGAACGACAACGCCATGCCGGCCTTCACCGCGTTCCCACACCTGGTGGACGCGAAGTAGTCGGGTGAGCGATGCATTCTCGATGGACGGCCGCAACGCTGGCGCTTTTCTCGTTCGGCTTCGGCTGCGCCCCGGAGGACAAATGCCCGCCCGCCACCGCCTGCGGCGGCGACATCGTGGGCGCGACGGACAATGACGGGGACGGCTTTGCCGACAAGACGTGGACCATCAGCGGTTCTTGCCTGAACGACATCGTCGCGGTGCCACAGAACGCGACGCTGCTCAATCAGTCACCCAGCGTGGATGGGCAGCCGCCCCCCGAACCCGAACACAACCATTGGTGCTCTGAAATGGTGCTGGACGCCGCCAAGGGCGTTAAGAAGATCAGCCCTTGGTTTCCTGCGATCCCGGTCCGCGACGGGAACATCAAGTACAGCGCGAACGGCCGCTTCGAGCTGCTCATCAACTATTTTTCTCCGCAGACCGTCGAGTTCCAGAAGGGCTGTTTTGAGTCCCAAGGATACATCGTCGTTCCCGAGGGCTCGGCATCGAGCACCGCCAGTTTTAGCTGCAGCGAGTTCGGCGAAGCCTTGCGCTTTCGACTGGAGCAGGAGCCGAACATCGACAACAGCACAATCGCCTGCGGTAGCGACGACGCCGGCGGTTGCCTGTGCGGTTACACGCTGCTGATGGTGACCGGCGCCAACGGAACCTGGACGCTCCAGGGCAAGACCGTCAACCACTACGATCGCACGACCCAGCAGCCGGTTTCCCAAGCCGACTACTGCGTTGAGAACAGCGGCGCTGGTGAAACGCTCTCGCTTTCCGGGCACAACAAGAACTTTCTCTTCAACCAACCCCACCTTCGAAGCCTCGCGTTCGGGGAGTAACCAGCATGAGCGCCTACCGCTGCCCTCGAACCTCAGGCCGCGCTCTCCGCGCCCGTTCCCGGCTGGTGCTGCTGGTACTGCTGGTGCCGCTGGCGGCAGGCCTGCCGCTCAGCGCGACGACGACCGCGTTGGCTCAAGCTCATGAGCAGCCAGCCGGTGGCCCCGACGCGCGCTGCGAACGCGGCAGCGCGGGACCTGGCGTCAAGGTGTGTGGGTTCGCCGCACTCAACGTGATGAAGGACTCGACGCAGAGCTTCGGTCCCAACGCTGGGAATACCCTGGTGCAGCGCGCAGGGACCTATCAAGGCAACCACGACCAGCTGCAGTTTACGGCCCGCGACTCGCGCTTGAGCTTCGAGGCGCAGGCGCAGGAGGCCCACAGCGTGCACGTGTCCGGCTCGCTACAAATGGACTTCAACGGCTTCATGCCGCTCGATGCCACCGAAACTGAGCAGTACACGGTCGGCCCTGTCCGCATGCGCTTGGCCTACCTGAGGCTGAAGTCGCCAGTGATAGACGTCGTGGCGGGCCAGTACCACGACCTTTTCGGCTGGGGCGGAGCCGGCTTCTACCCCGCCACGCTGGCCTTCCTGGGTGTGACCGGCCAAGTGTACCACCGTCAGCCGCAGCTGCGGATGGGTCGAACGTTCGCCAGCGAAGCCGCTGACTTCGAGCTCGCCGTCGCCGCAACCAGGCCCGTGCAGAAGAACTCCGGCGTGCCGGACGGCCAAGCGGGGGCGCGGCTGGCGCTCAACCGCTGGAGGGGCGCGGCAGCCTCCGGCTACGGCCAACCCGATATCGTCCCAGCGGGCCTCGGGGTCTCCGGCCTGGTACGCCGCTTCGAGGTGGCGGAATTCCTAGGAAGGCCAGCGGATTCTTACAAGGCCTTGGGCTGGGCCTTCGCCGCCAATGCCGTTATCCCCGTGATCCCGATCGCGAACAACGCTGACCGCGGTAATGGGCTCACTTTGACCGCAGAGTTTTCGATCGGCACCGGCGCCTCGGACATGTACTCGGACCTGACGGGCGGCGCGCTGTTTCCGGCGCTCACGAACGACGGCAGCCTGGTCATCCCGCCGATTTACCAGCCCGACATCGACAGCGGCATCGTCACGTTCGACGCCAACCGCGACCTGCAAACCATCAACTGGCGCGGCTTCGTGCTCGGCGCGCAGTACTACCTGCCCATCGCCAAGGGGCGCGTCTGGCTGACCGGGATCTTCTCGCAGCTCGTGTCAAACAACATCGTCCTTGTCACCCCGATGCCGAACCGAGGCAACGTGTTCGACAAGGCCACCTATATCGATGGCAGCCTGTTCGTTGCCGTCACCGAGCAGCTACAGGCAGGCGTCTCATTTCAAACGGTGGAACAAACGTTCGGCGACGGACTCAAGAGCCGCAACAACCGGGCCGAGTTTGGAGCGCACTTCTTCTTCTAAGCTTGCCAGCACCGCCAAAGTCTCAGAACGTGAACACGAGTTCGAGGCCAGCCTCGCCGCGCAGCCGGTTGACCTCGTGGACAGTGCCCAGGTTCTGAATCACGAAGCGGGCCTGACCGAGGGCGTACCCGGCCTCGAACTCGGCGCGCAGGCGAACGAATCGAGTGAGTGGCCATTCGAGCGTGCTGGAAGCGGCGAGCGCGCCAATGTTCGTCGAGAGGGTCGCGGCTTCGCTGGCACCAAATCCGGTGCCGCTGAGGTGATCCAACCGGCCGCCGAGGCAACCGTAGACAGCGAGCGGGCCCCCTGGGTAGCCAAGGCATCCGAAAGCGCCACCACTCAACAGAGTGAACGAGCCACCCGCTTCCGAGCCCGGCACCGTATGGTGCGTGGGAAGGAACGCCGCGCCGCGCAACGAAACACGCCAGACCCCCGAGCCGACCGCCGCCGACACGCCGAGTCCAGCGCTCGCCTCGGGCGCGGCGCCGAGCACGAGGTGGGGTCCAGCGCCGAAAGACCACGCAAGCGCCTTGGCTGAAGGAGGCGGCAGCAGCGCAGCTATCGGCTCCGACCGAGTCTCCACCGAGAGAGCGACCAGCAGGGCGGCAGCTCGCGAGGTTTCCGCACAATTCGCCAGCGAGAGCAAACGCTCGGCCACCTGACCCTGATGGGTCACGCGGACGCGCAGCCAAAAAGGCGCGTCCGCCCCAAGTGTCACCTCCGTAACGACCGCCAGGGGGCCCCGCCCCTTGAGGTGGGCGAGCGCGCTGGCTATTTCGGTCTCGACCTCGTCAGCGTTGGGACAACCCTCGGGCGCGCGCCATTGCAGGCTGAAAGGCTGCGCCGCCCCCGCCGAAGCGGCGGTTCCGAACAGGACCGACAATGGCCCGACCGCAGCTAGCCAGCGCCTCACCTGGGACTTCAAAGCCTCGCCACCTGGCTTGTCCGGAGGGGGCGAGCACGATCCTTCGTTGAAGTGGGGGCCTGAAAGAATCCATGTAGGGGCGAGTGCGGTTTTCGAGATCCGATCCCCAGGCTGCGCACACAGGTTCGCAAGAGCACGCGCTGCGCCAATTGAGGCCCGGAGCTGCCATCCCTGAGGAGACGAGACATGTCGCTGTGCATGATCAAAACGGGCTTTGCTATTTGCATGTGTGTTTCAGTACTTGCGTGCAGCTCGGCCGTGGAGGAGTCGAAGAAGCCGCCCAAGGCCAGCAGCGGCGGCAGTTCGACCGGCGGCAATAGCCCCGTGGCGACCGCGGGCACGGGCTTCGGCCAGAGCGGTTCGGCTCCGTTCAGCGACGGTGGCACGGGCTTCGGCCAAGGTGGCGGGGGCGGCGCAGCCACGGCCGGCACCGGTACCGGCACCGGCGGCACCGGCATCGTGGTCGCCATGTGCGGAAAGCCGCAGGGGGCAGAAGCTCCGTTGCCGCTGGCCATCACCCCTAACTTCATCCCCAGCGGCTACTTCGCTGGCCCAGCAACGAACACGACGGGCATCGTCGAGGGCGTCTGTGAGGCGCGGCCAGAGGCACACACGGTCGGCGCGTGTTTCAAGTACACGTTCCAGGCCGCCACGCTCGAGGGCGAGGGCGCCTATGGCGGCGTGTTCTGGCAATACGGCGCCAACAACTGGGGCGTCGCTCCGGGCATGAAGGTCGCGCCAGGCGCCACAAAGGTCACGTTCAAGGCGTGGAGCGCGAGTGAGGCGGGCGGCGAGATCGTGCAATTCAGCGCCGGCGGCATCGGTTCGGTGACCAGCACCTGCGCTGACACGGTAAGCCTGGGCCTGGATGGCGGCACCTCGGTCACGCTGACCACGACGCCCACGGAATACACGATCGATCTCGGCGGCCAGACCTACCCCAATGGAGTGATCGGGGGCTTCGTGTGGTCCACCGCCGTGACCTCCGTCGACGAGGTGGTCAGCTTCTACGTGGACGAAATCCAGTGGGTTGAATGAAAGTGACCCGGTGACTTGAGCGGAGCGCGGCACGTCGCGCTTCGCGAC
>JANNWK010000247.1:0-3427 GCA_031408355.1 Myxococcales bacterium | reverse complement strand
GAGTGCTGCAGCGGCAGCTGCGACGCCGAGACCTGCACGCCACTCGGCGAGGGCTGCGCGACGTCGGGCAACACCTGCGCGGCCGACGGCGACTGCTGCTCTCATTTCTGCGCCGAGGACGGGCTGTGCGCGGCCCCGTCGTATTGCACTCAAGCGGGTGACATCTGCGCAAACGACGCGGAGTGCTGCGGAGGCCTATGCACTAGGGCGGACGGCGAGCTGCTCGGCCTGTGCACGCTCGCACCCGCGACCGGCGTAGGCGGCTGCCTCAGCGCGGGCGAAGTTTGCTCCGACGGCGCTCGCTATGACGGCGGAGAGCTGGACATCTGCGGCGGCGAGTGCTGCAGCCGCGCTTGTTTCCCGTACGGACCGACCGGCGTGCTGATCTGCCAGCCGCCGAGCGGCTGTCATCCTACGGGCGAGACGTGCCGCGAAGACCTGGACTGCTGCGGCTCCGCAACGCGACCCGACGGCGGCACCGCCCGCATCGTGTGCAGCAAGTCCGGCGACAACCCGGTCGGGCGCTGCGATGGCGGCAACTCCTGCACACCGGCTGGCGGCATCTGCCGCCTGCAAGAGATCCAGTGTAGCGCCAATGCCAATTGCTGCGCTGGCAACGTGCTGAAGAACGACACCTGCAAGCAGGACGCGCTCGGCATTCCGCGCTGCCTGGCCGCCGAGGTCGACTGCACCGACCCGGCCAACTACATCGGGCAAGTCTGCGCCTCGAGCGCGGATTGCTGCAATTTGCCGTGCCTACCTAACCCCGCCGGCGACCCGCCGTTCATCTGCGGCGAAACCTGCGTACCGGTAGACGGCGCCTGCACCACCAGCGCCGATTGTTGCTCTCGCCTGCCCTGCATCGTCGCACCCGGCTCTACCTCTGGCCTGTGCGGCGCCCCGCCTCCAGGCGGTGAAGGCGGCGCGGGCGGCGGCCCCGGCACCAGCTGCGCCGAGTACGGCCAGACCTGCAGCAGCAGCGACGACTGCTGCAACGCCGTGCCTTGCTCCGGTGCGCCAGCACCACGCAGGGTAGCTGCATCGAGAGCCGCATGCCGGTCAGTCTACGACCCCTGCTCGAGCGCCGCCGCCGCCGCCGCCGCCGCCGCCGCCCAAGTGACGGACGAGCAGCGCACGGCCCATGACGCTTGCACGCTCGATCTTGTCGTCATACAGTGTATGACATGCGAATCAACGCACGTCTCGAGCCGCCCGTGGCCAAGAAGCTCGCTTACCTCAAGGCGAAGCACGGCGGTACGACGTCTGGCGTGCTGAAGCGCGCCATCGAGGCCTACTACAAGCAAGAAGCCGAGCGTTCCGCCACGCCGCTCAAGCTCCTGGAGGACGCGGGTTTTGTGGGCTGTGCGCCAGGCGCATCCAACCTGTCGACAAACTACAAGCGTGAGCTCATCCAATCGCTTCGGAGTAAGGTCCGTGCTGATCGTCGATAGCGGCGCTTGGCTGGCGCTCGCCAACCCACGCGATCGTTTCCACCAACGTGTGCGCAAGGTGCTAGCTGGAGTTCACGAGCCGCTCATTACGACCACGCCCGTACTCACGGAATCGTCGCACTTGCTCTTGGCTCGCCTCGGGAGCACCGCCCTCTTGCGCTTCATGGCTAGTTGGGCGGCTGGGGCCTTCGACCTTTTCGAGCTCACTTCGGAGCACGCCTCCCGCGCTACCGCGCTCATGAAGAAGTACGCGGACCTGCCCATGGACCTGGCTGACGCATCCCTGGTCATCCTGGCGGAGGCCTTGGGGCACGGCCGCATCCTCAGCACCGACCAGCGCGACTTCCACTCGTATCGCTGGAAAGACCGTCGTCCGTTCGAGAACCTCTTGCAGTAGCAGCTTGGATCGGGATGGCGCCAGCGCGGGATCTTGTTGCCCCAGGTGCTCACGCTCCGCGCGCCGCCGCGCCCGGCGGTGCTAGGCTGCGCTGCTTGCTCCGGGTCCGTTCTTTGCGACTGCTTGCTCTCTTTCGCGCGCTCGCCTGTGCGGTCGGGCTCGGGGCGTGCGCTGGCGCCGACGAAGCCGTTGGCGCGGATAAGCCGGCTGGCGGAGTCGGCGCTTGCCAGGACTATCAGGACGCGCTGTGCGATTGGGTGACGCGCTGTAGCCCAGGCGTCCCGCGCGAGAGCTGCGACCTAGTCGCTCGTTCCATCGTCTGTCGCGAGGGTGCTGACGACGCGGAGCGCTGCGCCGTGGCCATCGACGCGTCGCACTGCAACAACCCGCCGAGCCAGTGTGAACTGGTCGATGTTGCGGACGCCGAAGCGGCGCGTCCCGCGTGCGAGGCCTACCTGCAGGGCGTGTGCGAAGCCGAGCTGCGCTGTAGTCCCGAGCTCAGCGCGTCCGACTGTTACGCCGAGAAGGCGCAAAGCCTGGACTGCAGCCTCGTGATCGGCGTGAAGCAGCCGGGCTTCGCGCGCTGCCTCAGCGATTTGCCGGAAGTAGCTTGCGACGGCAGCCTGATCCCTGAGAGCTGCAGGGACATTCTGACAGTCGGTTCCGGTCGCGAGGGCACTTAGGCCAGCGAGGCCTTCGCCTGCAGCGCTAGACGGCGTACGCTGGCGTGGCAATGGATCGGTTCGAGCTTGCGACCTTCAACTTGAATTTGCTGGTCGCCCTCGACGCGCTACTCGGTGAGCGCAGTGTGAGCGCGGCCGCCAAGCGGACGGGGGTTACGCCATCGGCGATGAGCCACTCGCTGGCGGAGTTGCGCATGCTGCTCGACGATCCGCTGCTGGTACGTTCGGGGCGGGCGATGGTGCTGACGCCTCGAGCGGAGGATCTCGGTCGGCCGCTGCGCAGGCTATTGCTGGACGCCAAGCGCCTGCTCGCCGGCGGCGCGACTTTCGACCCGACCACGACCGAGCGCCGCTTCGTCATCGCCGCGCCCGACTTCTTGGCGACGCTGCTCCTGCCCCCGCTGCTCGAAGCCATCGCGCTCGAAGCGCCCGGCGTCGTGCTCGATGTCGTGCCGAGCACGCGGCGAGGCAACGCCCGGTTGCTCGAGACGGGCGAGTTAGATCTCGCGCTCGGCGCGATCGTCGATCACTCCTCAGCCATTCGGCGCATGGACCTGTGCACCGAGGGCTTCGCATGTGCCGTGCGCAAGGGGCACCCGGTCGTCCGCGGCCAGTTGGACCTGCGCACCTACGTCGAAGCGCCGCACCTCGTGATCACTCGGGGTGACGACACGGCGCCGACTTGGATTGACCAGGCCCTCGCGAAGCTAGGTGAGCGGCGCCGCGTCGCGGTGCGGGTGCGCTACTTCATGGCCGCACCGCTCGTCATTGCCGAGTCCGATCTCCTGCTGACCGGTCCCAGCATGCTGATTCGCTATTTCGCGCGGTTGGTGCCGCTGCAAGTGCTGGCGCCGCCGCTGGAGCTTCCAACTTACCCTGAAGAAGCCGATTGGCAC
>JANNWK010000246.1:0-7292 GCA_031408355.1 Myxococcales bacterium | reverse complement strand
GGGCGAACGCCGCGCGCGCGTGCGGCTCGCAGGACAGCGGTTGCGGATGGATGGTCGGTGCTCGCCTCGGCGCCCGCGGCGAAGCCCAGGACTTCTTCCGCACTGTGACCGGCGAGCGCATCGATCCGCGTGACCTCGGGTTCCCCGAGTAGCAATGTGCCCCGCGCGCAGAAAGCGACGCTGGAGACCTGGCCCGCCCGATCGAGCGCTTCGGCAGAACGGAACGCGACGCCGCGCCTGAGCGCGAGCAGCACGCCGCGCATCACGTGCAGTGAGCCGATTTCAGCCACGCCAGCCTGCGCCAGCGCGGCGTAGCTAGCGATCGCGAGCAAGAGGACGTTCGGTCCGCCGTTGCTGCCCGCGAAGGCCACGAGCGCCGCGAAGCCAGCGATGAACGGAGCGGCTTTTTCGGCCATACTGCGACCCCAGCGCGCAGGCTGCGCGTTCAGGTCGGCGCGCCGCCGCGGGTCGTGGGTGAGGCGTATCCAGGCGCGATCGTGACCTGCCCAGCCGACGATGGCTCGGAGGCGGCCCTCGACGACGCTTGTGCCAGCCACGACGCTGTCCCCTTCGCGACGCTCAGCCTGTGACTTCGCACCGACCCACGGCAGAACCTTGGCGCTGCCCGCCGTCACGGTGGCGTCGACTGGGAAGGTATCCCCGGCCTCGACCACGATTTCTTCGCCGGGTCGTAGATCAGCCGCGCGAGTTGGCTCGACCGCGCCGCCGGCCACGATACGGCTCCCAGCGCGGTCGAGCTCGATGCGGATGTGCAGTCGCTCTAGCTCGAGCGGTCGCCTGGCCCGCCGCACGAATAGGAGGCTGAGCGCCGCGCCAAGCAGGATGACGCCTGCAAGGTCGATGGCGATTTCCGCCTCCGCCCGGCCCAGGAGGCTCACCGCCACCGCTGTGGCCACGGCTGCGACCGGGCCGCACAGCGCAGCCGCCGGGTGCAGCTCAGTGACGCTGCGCGGTCCCATCAAGCATTCGGCCACGAGCGCCGCGCTGGCCACTGCCACGACGACGAGGCGTGCGCTGACCGAGAGCTCGGAGCTACCCGTGAGCGAGAGAACGAGCGACAGCACACTCCCGAGCGCTGAAAGGGTGAGCAGCAGCGTGCCCGGATCCACCGAGACAGCCGGATCTTCCAGGGCAGGGGGCTCGGATGTTCCGGCCTCGCAGCTGGACGGGTCGACATGCAGCGTGAGCGACTCGGCCGTCGCCAACGGATGGGTGGCCTCCAGGTAGTGCTGTTCGCTCGGGGCTCTGTTCAGCGGCGCACCCGACGGGGTTGCCTCCACGCCAGGCGCGGCGGGCGAGCTTTGGCCGGATCGAGACTGGCCAGGCTCAGCTCCGCCTCCGCGAAATAGCAATTCGCACTCAGGGCCGCAGAAGTAGCGGAAGCGGTCGCCCAGGTGGGCGACGCGCTCGGCTCGGAGGGGATCGATGCCCGCCCCGCAGCCCGCGCAAATGGCTGTTTCAGCCGATTGGCTCATGGCCACGCGCCAAGCACGCGATCCACGACTTCCAAGGCCGCGCTGAGTTCGCCCGGGGTGATGACGAGCGGTGGCGAGACGCGCAGCGCCTGGCCACCCGCGATGGTGAGGAGCACTCCGGCATCCTGCAATGCGCCGAGTACGGCGCGAGCGTCGACCTCGTCCTTGAGAACGAGCGCCTGAAGCAGGCCTCTACCCCGAGTGCAGGCGACGAGGCGTGCGTGCCGGCTGGCCAACGCGCTGAGGGCGTGGCCAAGCTCTTGGCCGCGCTCATTGACGTGCGCGAGCAAGCCGTCGGTCTCGAGCGCATCCAGCACCACCAGCGCGGCCGCCGAGGCGAGCGCGTTGCCGCCAAACGTGGACCCGTGACTGCCCGGAGGTAGCGCTTCCGCTAGCCGGTTCTGGCACAGCATGGCGCCGATCGGGACGCCGCCGGCCAAGCCCTTCGCGAGCGCTACGACGTCGGGCTTTACCTGGTCGTGGTCAAAGCCGAGAAACGTGCCGGTGCGACCGACACCGGTCTGCACTTCATCGGCGAGCAATAGAGCCCCCGAGGCGTCGGCGATCGCCCGGAGCTCCGCCAGGAAGCCAGCCGGAGCCGGCAGGACCCCGCCCTCTCCCTGGATCGCCTCGACCAGGATCCCCGCCACGTCTGGGCCCATCACCTCGCGCACAAGCCGAGCGTCGCCATACGGCACGTGGCTTACGCCCGGCAGTGGGCCGAAGCCGTCCTTGTACTTGGGTTGCCCGGTTGCAGCGAGCGCGCCCAGGGTTCGCCCATGGAACGCGTTGTCGAACGCGATGATGCGTTGCCGCTCGGTCTCGCCGCGGGCGAAGAAGTACCGCCGCGTGAGCTTGAGCGAAGCCTCGATGGCTTCGGTGCCGGAGTTGCAGAAAAAAGCGCGATCCATGCCGGAGAGCCGGCACAACTTGGCGGCAAGCTCGACGTTGGGCTGGTTGAAGAAATAGTTCGAGACGTGAATGAGCTTGTGCGCCTGCTCGGCGATGGCCGAGGCCAGGCGCGGGTGGCCATGCCCCAGCGTGCTGACGGCGATCCCGGCGAAGAGATCGAAGTAGCGCTTGCCGGCGGCGTCCCAGACCTGCGAGCCCTCCCCGCGTACCAGCACCAGCGGCGGCTGCCGGTAGTTCGGGTAGAGGTGGTCGCGGCCGAGCGTTACGAGGTCGTCTTGTGACATGGCTGGGCTCTTATTATCACAGGCCCTCGCGGTTCCCTGCCGAAGCCGGCCGAGCTCATAAAAACTAGCGGAGACGTAGGATGACTTCCGCGGCCTCCACCACGCCTTCGCCCATGGCCTTGCTGGTGATGTAGCGCGGTCGCAGGGTGGGGCGACCGCGAAGGTTCGCTACCCCGATGCTCAGCGCAAAGGCTGCGAAACACGAGGCGTCGTTCTCGCTGTCGCCCAGGTAGGCGTAGGCGTGTCGCACCGCCGTCGCGTCGAGGCCGGAGTCTTGGCTCAGGAGCCGCACGGCGCCGCTCGCTTTGTCCGCGAAGTCGAAGCTGACGTGCAGATGTACGCTGGAAGTGAAGACGCGGGCTCCTGCGGCCGTGAGCCACGCGGCGGCCTCGGCGACTCGCTCGGCCGCGACCTGCTCGTGCTCTCCGATGTCGAACGTGCGGTCCGAAATGCGCGCCCGCACGTCGTCGGCCGGCTCGAACTCAGGGAACGCGGCTCGAAAGCGCGGCACTAGCTCGGCGAGTTGCGCGTCGCGGGCGCTGCGGATCTCGGCGGCTACCGAGTCGCACAGGATCACGCGCTCGCCGCGGCGAACGCAGCTGAGCGCGCCGTTTTCGGCCACGATGGCGCGCACCGGAAACAGCCGCGTCAGAACCTCCGCCCAGCCTGCGGGGCGTCCCGTCACTCCGTACAAATCGAGACCGGCAGCGCTCAAGCGAAACAGCGCCGCGTAGGCCGGCTCGGTCAAGCGCCCGTGATCGAGCAGGGTATCGTCGAGATCGAACGCCACACCCCGCAGACGTTTGGCCTCTCCGGCCGTCAGCTCCTGAATCGACAGCATGCGCCGAGCTAGCCCTTTCCAACTTCGGCAATCAGCGAGCTGAGATAGAGCCCTTCCGGGAAAGCTGCCGGTACCGGATGATCCGCGCCCTGGGAGAAGCGCTCAAGGACGATGGCGCGCAGTCCGACGTCGGCCGCGCCGAGCGACAGCGAGCGCGTTAGCTCCGGCAGGCCAATCGCCGCCGAGCAGCTGCAAAGTACCAAAAGGCCGCCGGGGCGGGTCGCTCGGGCCGCTTGGCCCGAGAGCTTGCGCATCATGTGCAGTGCCCGAGCCTTGGCAGCGCGCGTCGGCGCTAACTTGGGTGGATCGCAGATGACCAGGTCGAAGCCGCCCTGGCGCCCCGCGCGATCGAGCGCGTGGCTGGCGTCTTCGCACTGGAAGCGCACTTTGCCTTCGAGCCCGTTGAGGGCTGCCGCTTCTGCTGCGACAGCCAGCGAGAGCGCGCTCTGGTCGACCGCTTCGACCTCGACGGCGCCGGCTCGCGCCGCGCCGAGCGCAAAGGCGCCCACGAAGGAATAGGTGTCCAGGACGCGCTTGCCGCGGGAGAGCTGGGCGACGCGCGCGCGGAGATCCCGCTGGTCGACGTAGAAACCGGTCTTCTGTCCCAGTTCGAGTGGATCCGGAAACGAAGTCCGTTCTCCTTGAGTTCGAAGTGACTGAGCGTTACGTCACCCCGCACGACGCCTCGACCGACCGTGAACCCTTCGGTCTTGGCGGCGCGCTCTGAGGTCCGGTCCACGATGGCTCGCGGCCGTACGAGCCGCTCGAGCGCGTCGAGGATCACTTGTTCGCGTCGCTTGAGGCCGAGCGTTCCGAATTGCACGGAGACGACGTCGCCGAGCTGATCGACGACCAAGCCTGGTAGTTCGTCGCCTTCGGCGTGCACCAGCCTTACGGCGTCCGTCTCGGCCGAGGGCAGGCCCAGCGTTGTCCGGCGCTCGATGGCCAGCTCGAGCCGCCGCTCGAGCAGCTTGGCGTCGATGTGCTGGTCGCGATCTCTGCAGAAGATGCGCACGGGGATGGCCGAGCCCGGCGAGTACAGCCCTCGGCCCAGGAAATTGCCGCGCGCGTCCTTGACCTCGACCTCCTCGCCGGCCAGGGCTCCCCCTTCGACCCGGTCCACGGCCTGAGCAAACACCCATGGGTGGCCGGCCCAGACAGGCTGGACGTGTCCCGGCTTCAGCACGACGCTTGCCACGGGCAGGGTCCTAGCACTTTGGTCCCACATCGTCTGCTCCGGCTAGAGCTGCTAGGCTCGGTCCTCGGCATGCGCTGGCATCGTTTCCCCCTGCTGTGCGGCTGCGGCTTGGCGGCCCTGGCGCTGCCTGAACTCGCTGGGGCTGCCAGCGACTGCCCCGAAGGGGACTGGTTTTGTGAGCCTCCACCCCCCGCGTTGGCTCAGCCCGCGTTGCCTCAGCCCGAAGCCGAGCCCGCCGCCGGCGCTCCGCCCGAGCTTGACCGGCCGGCGCCTGGCGACGGCCCGCGCGTTCTCATCGACGTAGAGAACGTGCGGCCTGCGTCGCGTCGGAAGCATCGACGCTTCCGTGAATGGGGGGTCGGCCTGCACTTCACGGGCGGGCTCATGGGCGGCGACCAGAGCATGTCGGCCGACGCGAACATGAATGGCTTGGGTGGCGCGCTCAGGTTTCGACCGATCCCGCACCTGGCGATCGAAGGTTCGCTCGAGCTTGCGTGGGGCACGGACTACAACGGCTTTCAGCGTTTCGAGGACGCGCTGCTCGTAAGCGCGTTGCTTTTCGCCAATCCGCGCAGCGCGGTGCAGTTCTACGGGCTCGCCGGCTTTGGCTCGGGAACGGCCTTTGTCGAGTTAGAAGCGGCGGGCACACCCGAGGCTCCGGTGTTTCGCGACGAAACCTACAGCTACCTCGGCGTTCACCTCGGATTCGGCCTTGAGGCGCGCGTGACCAAGCACTTTGCGGTGGGCGGCGATCTCGTCGGGTTCGTGCGCCGCCGAACGGACGGATTTTCCCGAGAGAATCCCGAGTTCACGGATCCGGTTACCGGGCGTACGAGCAACGCCTCCGGCGGCGGCCTGCTGCGGGCTGGCGTGGCGTTCTACTGGTAAGGCTACCCACAAAACGCGCGCGTCCCCGACCTCACGAGAAGATCGGGGACGCATCGCGTGGTCGCGGTTCTTACTGAACCAGATCCTTCAGAGCCTTGAGCGCGGTCGCACGGACCTTCTTGCTCGCGGGCTTCGCCGGAATCGTGATCGGCTCCTTGGTGAAAGGATTGATACCCTGACGCTCTTTCGTCGCGGGCTTCTTCACCACGCGGAGCTTGACCAGCCCCGGAACCACGAACTCGCCCGGACCACGCGCCGAGAGCTGCTTGCGGATGAGTTCCTGCAGCGCCTCGAACACGCGACCCACGCTCTTCTTATCGAGATCCGCCGCATTGGCGATCTCAGCAACAACCTGCGCCTTCGTAAGTCTTTTCCCAGCCATGAGCTTCCTCCTAGTGTCAGATTCGAGAATCTTTTTGCCGTCTGTCGGCCTCGGGCTCTTTCCCGCGGGCTGATTCCCGCAGGCCGCCATTCAAGGCACGCGGGCACCGATAACAGGGATGGAACAGCGCAATCAAGCGGAAAGAAACAACCACGGCGACCGATCGACCTTTTTTTGTGCGGGTCAGAACAGGCCGGGTGACGGGGTGGCGGCCAGGACGCCCGTTTCGTCACCGCGATGCACCGCTTGCCTTGTTCCATGCGGCGGCAAGGCTTGTGGTCATGCCGGGGTAACGATTCCCCAGCAAAACCTTGTGGTTAGCGGCCAATATTTAGAGCCACTTGCGAGGCTAAGTTAGCGCCTGGGCCGGCGCTTTTGGGCTTCCGGCAGGCGCGCAGCTCGCACCAGCCGCCGCGTCATGCCGACCATTTCGCGCTTTTCGGCCGGATCGCCGTGATCGTACCCGATGAGGTGCAGGACGCCGTGGGCGAGCAGGAAGCGGACTTCTACGTCGAGCTCCCGCCGACGCGATCGGGCCTGGCGGCTCGCGGTGTCGAGCGAGATCACCACGTCGCCAAGGATGGCCTGCGGATCGAGGGCGTTTTCGGCCATCGGAAAGGCCAGGACGTCGGTCGGGCGGTCCTTGGAGCGATGCTCGCGATTGAGCCTTTGGATCTCCCGGTCGTCAGTGAGGAGCACGCTGAGCTCGGCTTCCGGAAGTCCGAGGGCGTCCAACATGGCGTTGCCCAGTCGCCGCACGAGCGGGCTGGGGAGGACCTGCTGCAAATTTCTCTTTCGGCGGACGAGCGTGGGCACGGCTTCTTTCTTACATGACTTTCCAAGGCTGCGGGCGGGCGCTACGTTCTACTCACCATGGCTCGAGCGTCACGTCCCCCGGGGTTCGACATGACGTACCGTCCGGCCGAGACCAGCTTCGGTCCCCCGTTCGCGGTTCGAGTGCCATCGCTTGTGTACGCGGCCGTGGCCGCCGCAGTCGTCGTGCTCGTGTTCATCGCCGAGGCCAGCCCTTCCGGCAGCTTCCTCTATGTTCACCTGGTCGAGCGCGGCGTGCGTGGGTTCATGAGCGCCCGCCTCCTCGCTGTCTGCCTGGTGGTCGGGGCAGGGGCATCGGTCCTGCGCGGCAACATGCGCGGCGTGCGGATCCGTGGGGACGGCGTCGAGTACCGCGATCTCGTGTCGCTCGGGTTTCCCAAATTGAAGCGCTTCAAGTGGGCGCAGATTGACGGGGTGGTCCTGGATTTGCCGCGCACGGTAGCGCTCGACCTGTGGG
>JANNWK010000245.1:0-4046 GCA_031408355.1 Myxococcales bacterium | reverse complement strand
CGGCTAACTTCTTAGTCGGATGGCCCAGGTGAGCTGCGCCAGGCTCTTCACCACCCCCGGGAGCCGCCGGAGCAGGTTGATGGTGGGCGGCCGCTTCTCGAGCACTCTTACTGGCAGCTCCAGTACCCTGAGCGGCTGCCGGTAGGCACGGATCACGAGCTCGCTGGCGAAGACGTCGCGGTCCACTTGGCAGGCTTCGACAATGGGCAGCAGGCGCAGGCGCCGAAAGGCCTTCAGGCCGTGCGTGTCGGTGCCGCGGAAGTCAAACAGCAGCCGGAGCAGGCCGGTATACAGCTGGCTGGCGGCGTGCCGCAGCCGCGGACGCTCATCCCGTGCTCCGCCGATGAGCTTGGAACCGATCACCAGATCGGCGTCGTCGGCGCGCAGGGCGGCCAAGGCCTGCACATGGAAGGAGACGTCGCACAGGTCGATTTCTTCGCAAATAACGAACTCGCCGCGTGCCTTTAGGATGCCTGCGCGCAGCGCTCGCCCGTAGTTGGGCTCGGGGCAGCGCTCGAGCCTGACCTCGGGGTGGCGATCGCCGAGCGCGCGAGCAATCGCCGCCGTTTGGTCGCGCGAGCCGTTCTCGCTCAGGATGATCTCGTAGCTTAGCCCGAGCGGCGCCAAGCGTTCACGCAGATCAACGACCGCGGCGTGTAGGATCAGTTCCTCGTTGAACACGGGGATCACGAAGGACACCTCGGGCGCGACGCTCATCCGCTCACCTGGAGCAGGCGCTCGGCTTCCTTCGCCGCGCGCTGGCCAAACAGGAGCGCGTCCTCCATGGACGAGTAGTTCCAACCCCCGTAGCGGCCGCTGGAGATGATTCGCTGCGAGGCGAGGAAAGGCTCGATGACGTCGAGCGCTGCTCGGTAGTGATGGTCGTAAATGACGTAGGCGTGCTCGATGCGCCGCAGTCGCCAGAACTCCAGATCCTGCTGGCCGCGTAGCAGTCCCAGCTCGCGCAAGCCGCTGAGCACCGAGGCCAGGGCCGCCTCGGGATCGGGCGGGCGCCGTTCAGCGAGCTCCACGTACAGGCTCGACTTCCCGGCCGGCGCCAACTTGTCGCTGAAGTGGCTGTAGCAGCCGACCCGGTAGAACGGGTACTTCTCCTCGGGCACGTAGAGCCAGTGGTAGGGGTTGGGATTCGGGACGCTGAGCGCGAGGTCGAAATAGTGGAGGTGGGTCGAGCGCAAGCGGCTTTGCGCTTCACGCACCGGCTCGGGCACGTGCGACAGCAGGTTGAGGAGCGAGGGCAGCGGGATGCTGCTCAGCAGCACGTCGAACGGCAGCGTCTCGTCGTCGAACTGAAGCGTTCGACGCGAAAGATCGACGAGCCTTGGTGCGCGCCCCAGCTCGATGGAAGTCTTGGCAGCAAGCGCCGCGGAGAACGTGCCGATCCCGAGCTCCGGATACAAGAAGCTCGTGTTGTAGCCGAGCTCGGGCGCCGTTGCGCCGATCGCGCCGCGCAGGACATCTTCGAGCCGAGGTAGCGGCACAAAACGCTGACACCACTCGCTGGTTATCTCGCTCGCTGGCACGCCCCAGAGCCGTGAGTTGTATGGCAACATGAAGTGTTTGCTGATGCCCGAGCCGAAGTGCAGTAGGCAAAATTCCTCGAAGCTCGCGGGTGCCGCCGATTTGCTCGCGAAGTGAGCCTGCAGAAAGCCCGCCAGGCACTCGTAGGCCACCTCTGGCGGCAAGCCGAAGGTGTTGGCTTGAAAGGGATAGCGTGTGTACACGCCGTGGGAGAAAACGGCGCTGCGTCGCTGTATCTGTCGATACTGCGCGGGGTCGAGCAGCTCCACCGCCAGCTTCTGCATGGCGGGATCACGGAGATGCAGGAGGTGTCCCGTGCGATCGAAGCGGAAGCCGCGCTCCTCGATCGTGACCGCGTGCCCGCCCGCCACCGCCTCGCGCTCGATGAGGCGATGGGCCACTCCGGCCCCCGTCAGGGCGAGGCTGGCGGAGAGACCTGTGAGTCCACCGCCCAGCACCGCGACCGGGGTCCTGCAGGTCAGGTTGCTCATGGCCTAGTGGGCGGCGTTCCAGTCCCGCGCGTGCCCGATCGATACCTCGAGGGGCACCGAGAGCGGGTAGGCGCCCTCCATAGCCGCTTTGATCTTGTGCTCCGCTTCGGGGACCTCCGCGTCCGGAACCTCGAACACCAGCTCGTCGTGCACCGAGAGCACCATGCGGGCACCGGGACTGGGCGGCTCGCGCAGCGCCAACATGGCGAGCTTCAGGATATCAGCGGCGCTCCCTTGGATCGGCATGTTCATCGCGATGCGTTCGGCGGCCAGGCGCTCGGCCCGGTTTGCGCTGCGGATATTGGGCAGAAGCCGATGTCGCCCCAGCATGCTGCTGACGGATTCGCCGGCTCGTGCCCGCTCGAGGGTCGCTGTCATGAACGTGCGGACGCCGTGGTAGCGTCGAAAGTAGGCCGCGATGAAGTTGGACGCCTCTAACCGAGGGATGCCGAGCGCCTTGGACAAACCGCTGTCGCCCTGCCCGTAGATGACCCCAAAGTTGACCGCCTTCGCACGGGACCGTTGCTCGCGCGTGACCTCATCGGCCTTAAGCTCGAAGATCTCCATCGCGGTGCGTAGATGCACGTCTTGTCCGCTACGGAAGGCGTCGCATAGGAGCTCGTCGCCCGACAGGTGAGCCAACACGCGCAGCTCGATCTGCGAATAGTCAGCGCTCAGCAGCTGGTAGCCGGGCGGCGCCACAAAGGTCGCGCGGATCTTGCGGCCCAACTCGGTACGAATTGGGATGTTCTGGAGGTTGGGGTCGGTCGACGAGAGCCGTCCGGTTGCTGCCACCGCCTGCTCCCATGAGCTATGAATGCGACTGGTGCGAGCGTCCAGGAGCAGCGGCAGCGCGTCGATGTAGGTGCCTTTGAGCTTCGCGACCTGGCGCAGCTCCAGAATGATTCGCGGCAGTTCGTGCTTGTCGCTCAGGGCTTCGAGCGTCTCGGCGTCCGTGGAGCGCGCCGTCTTCGTCCGTCGGAGCGGCTTGAGTCCGAGTTCATCGAACAGCAGGGTCTCGAGCTGTCGCGGTGAGTTCGGGTTGAACGCGCGCCCGGCGATCCGCTCGGCCTCCTGCTCCAGCCGGTTGATCTCAGCGTCGCACTGGCGTCCCAACTCAGCCAGGCGCGTCGTGTCGATTGTCACGCCGGCCAGCTCCAGCTCCGACAACTGCTGCGCCAGCGGTAGCTCAACTTCGCGGTACAGTTTGTCTAGCCCGGCGTCCGCTAGTTTGTCGGAGAGCCGCGTCGAGAGCCGCAGGGCGTAGTCGGCGCTCTCACACGCCCAGCCACTTACGGGGTCAATTGGCAGTTCATCGATCGCTAGACGCTTGCCCTTCGCGGGCTTGGCTAAGTCCGCGAGCGTGCCCGTTACCAGGCCGAGCTCACGCTGGGCCAGGGATACGCGGTCGTGTCTCGCCTCTGGATCCAGCAGGTAGCTCGCCAAAGAAGCGTCGTGCATGTAGCCGTCGAGCCGGAGGCCGAGGCGCGACAGTGCTACGTCCGCTCGTTTCAGGTCGTGACTGGCCTTGGCGACTTTGCTGGACCCCAAGAGCGGACCCAGGGCCCCCCGTACCGCTTCGCCGCTCAGCTGCTTTGGTCCTCCGATGAACCGATGCGCGAGCGGAATGTAGCGTGCGCGCCCATTCCGCCCCGCCAAGGCGAGTCCCACCACGGCCCCCCGCGTGGGGCTGTAGTCCGTCGTGACGACCTCAATCGCTAGGCTACCCTCGCTGGCGAGCGACGCCGCAAACTCGGCCAAGTCCTGCGCCGATAACAGAGTCCCGTAGTCGACCGTGCTGGGCGCGCTAGCGGTCACGCTCACGCTCACGCTCACGCTGGCCGGGGCGGCGCTGGCCACAGCCAGCGGTAGGCTGACTTGCCTCAGCTCATTTCTCGGACTGACGGAGTCGGCGCTGGCGCTCAGGTTTGCCTCCTCGCTCGCGAGCAGCGAGAGCATACGGGTGAACCCAAGCTCGCTGTACAGCGTCCGCAGCTTGGGCAAATCGCGCCCTCG
>JANNWK010000244.1:0-4051 GCA_031408355.1 Myxococcales bacterium | reverse complement strand
GCCCGGGTGCTTCGAATACCAGTCCTGTGGCGCCAACCCGACCGTGTTGTGCACCCACAATGACCTGTTCTATTCGAGTACCAACCACGGCTGGCCCTGTTTCGCGAACCAGACGATTCTCGACTTCTTCGAACGCTTCCGGAAATGACCGAACGCAGCCCCCGCTGCTTCGAAAGGGCCACGACTCCTTAGAACCCGACCTCGATGAGGCTCGTGGTCCTTTCGACCCAACAACGTCGCAACTGGCCACGCCGTTGACCGAGTGGCTGACGTGGCGTGGGGAATGGTAGGCTGTGATGATGTCAGACGGTCGCAAGGAGCTGGTCGGCGGCAGCCGGTATGTGCGGCCAGCGCGGCCGGTGCGCTTTCCGATCGAGGCAACGGTGCCTGAGACGAAGCGGCATCTGGAGCTGCGGACGCTGCTCTACCAGCTGCTGAAGCTTGCGTTTGCCGACTCTGCGGCCATCGGCTGCGATCAGTTCGTGTATTGGGATCCGACAGACCCTCGTGCTTGCCTGGCGCCGGATGCATTCGTGCGGTTCGGGGAAGCGGATCACCAGTTCCGAAGTTGGAAGGTGTGGGAGCGTGGCGCGCCGCAGCTGGCGATCGAAATCATCAGCGAGTCGGACGAGCGGGATCGCGATTGGGACGATAAACTGGAGAAGTACAAGCGCCTAGGCGTGCGCGAGCTGGTTCGCTTCGATCCAGAGTCGGGGGAGCACCCACTACGGATTTGGGATTCGATCGAGCACGACCTCGTGGAGCGCGAGCTGCCGGAGCCCCGAGCGCAAAGCCATTGCCTGCCCGGCTTTTGGCTGGTCCTTGAACAGCCTGAAATGGGTCGCGCGCTTCGGCTCGGTCACGATCGCGAGGGAGTCCAACTTTACCCGACGCCCACCGAGCAAGAAGCCGAAGGACGACGCGTCGAGGCCGAAGGGCGACGCTTCGAGGCCGAAGGGCGACGTTCCGCCGAACAGCGCGTTCGCGAGCTCGAGGAAGAGCTGCGCCGTCGACCAGTTTGACGCCCAAAAAACGGGAACACCCTAGGCGGCGAGGTGCGCGACTGGGGTGTTCTTCTTCCTACTCGGTCGGGGCGGGCAGATTCGACGATCGCGACTCACGAGGGCGCTTGCTCATGCGTGGATCCGTGATGATTTTCGCGACTTGCGAATCTGCTACGCCGCCGGATGGAGACGCTCAGTAACGCGAAGTTACTCCGCGTTGGGGTATCTGGTGGGAAACGGGTTCAGCGGCCTGCTGCGCTTTGCCGGGTGAGCCAGCCGCTGCCCGTCAACGCGGCGATCCGGGCCCTCAGGCGCGCCGCCACGCACGCCGTGCGCGTGAAAGTCGACGAGGCGCTGACCAAAACGTCAGGTTCCAGACCTGAAGTGAAATACGTCCTCGACGCCAACCTGGTCAGCCGAGTGTTGGATTGTGACGAGCGCGTGCTGGGCGCGCTTTCCGCCGCGGAGCCGCAAGACGTGGGGATCCCGAAAGCGACCCCGCCATCCGGAACGCGCTGGCGCGGGGCGGTTTCCGTGGATCGAGACTGGCTAGTGCCGGGCTAGTCCTGACGTTGGCGCACCCATTGCTGCGCCACCCGCGGCTGCGATATGCACCACCGTCACTTGGCCGACGTCGCGTGCCTGCAGGTCGGCGCTCGCAGTTTCGACCCAGCAACGCCGCAACTGGCCGCGTCGTTGACCGCGTGGCTGACGTGGCATGGGGAATGGTAGGCTGTGATGATGTCAAACAGTCGCAAGGAGGTGGTCGAGCGCAGTCGCTACGTGCGGCCAGCGCGGCCGGTGCGATTTCCGATCGAGGCAACGGTGCCTGAGACGAAGCGGCATCTGGAGCTGCGGACACTGCTTTACCAGCTGCTGAAGCTCGCGTTTGCCGACTCTGCGGCCATCGGCTGCGATCAGTTCGTGTATTGGGATCCGACGGATCCTCGTGCTTGCTTGGCGCCGGACGCGTTTGTGCGGTTCGGGGAAGCGGATCACCAGTTCCGGAGTTGGAAGGTGTGGGAGCGCGGCGCGCCGCAGCTGGCGATCGAAATTATCAGCGAGTCGGACGAGCGGGATCGCGATTGGGACGACAAACTGGAGAAGTACAAGCGCCTAGGCGTGCGCGAGCTGGTTCGCTTCGATCCAGAGTCGAGGGAGCAGCCACTACGGATTTGGGATTCGATCGAGCACGACCTCGTGGAGCGCGAGCTGCCGGAGCCCCGAGCGCAAAGCCATTGCCTGCCCGGGTTTTGGCTGGTCCTCGAACAGCCTGAATTCGGCCGCGCGCTTCGGCTCAGTCACGATCACGAGGGAGCCCAACTTTACCCGACGCCCACCGAGCAAGAAGCCGAAGGGCGACGCTCCGCCGAACAGCGCGTTCGCGAGCTCGAGGAAGAGCTGCGCCGTCGACCGCTTTGACGTAGACGACACCGGAGGCTCGAGCGCGATAGGCGCTTCAGCACCGGGTGGTGGGGCTTCCGCAGGCGAGCGCAGCTCGCACGCCGTGGGCATATTGCCGGGTGGGCTCGCAGGCCGGAAGGCCGTTGGCGACCCCGTCACGGTCTCGAAGAGCTTTCAGCTCAACTAGCTCTTGCCTGACCCGCGATAAGCGGATTTCCCTAGGTATCTGGAACCGGGTCCACATGCTGAGTGTGGGGCAGTGCGGGCAAGGATGCGAGCACTGGACACGCCCATGAGTGTCGCACATAGTGGCGTCTCTTCTTGAGTCCGGGGTCTGTTCCCAGTGCGCTCGCGTTTCCAGCAGTCGCTGGGGCGCGCACCGACTACTCCCGCGTGTAGGCCCGTCTGGGCCGGAGGTGTTTTCCCATGTTGAGTCAGGCGACTAAAGTTTCGGGTCTTGGGTTAGCGGTATTCCTCGGGGGCTTGTTCGTCGTCCCGGCGTGCGGGAGTGACGACAACGGTGGCGCGGGCAACGGTGGCGGTGCCCCTAGCGGCGGCATGGCAACCGGCGGCAACAGCACCGCTACGGGCGGCACTGGTGGCACGGCTACGGGCGGCGTTGCCACCGGCGGCGTGGCTACGGGCGGCGTGGCCGCGGGCGGCGTGGCCGCGGGCGGCGTGGCTACGGGCGGCGTTGCCACCGGCGGCGTTGCCACCGGCGGCGTGAACGCTGGCGGCACCCCACAGGTGGCGGCGGCTTGTAAGGGCGCCGTCCCCAAGGAAGCCCTGATTTCTGATTTCACGGGCGTCGTTGCGCCGGTGTGGGGCGAAGGCACGGCAGATACCGATTTCTCGGGCGGGTTCTTCACGTACCCGGCCGCCCCGATCACCCTGAGCTTCGCCGGCAACGTCCTGACGGCCAGCGGCAACGTCGCCACCTATTCTGGCTTCGGCCTTTATGTGACGTACTGCGGCGACGCCTCCTTCTACGATGGCGTGAAGTTCAAGATCTCCGGCAACGCTGGCGCGACCGGCAGCGCGACGTTCTACGTGCAAACCAACGTGGCCAAATGGGCAGACGGCTTGAAGGGCACGTGTTTGGCGCCCAAGGCCAACGAATACAGCGACTGTGTCTACCCCTCCGTTGCGATCACCGGCATTACAGCCACGCCCAAGGAAGTCACTATCCTGTGGACGGACGTCACGGGTGGCAAGCCCGCGGCCGGAGCCACGACCGATGGCTCGGACATCATTGGCTTTCAGTGGGCCTTCGACTGGATGGTCGGGACCCCAGAGTACGCCGCCAGCCTCGTCATCGACGATATGGAGTTCCTCGGGGCGGGCTCCGGCACGGGCGGAGCAGGCGGCGCTGGTTCTGGAGGCGCTGGCGGCGCCATGTAAACCGAGTCAGCGGTTTAGAAGCGAAGGGCTCCGATATAACTCGGGGCCCTTTGGGGGCTACGTCAGTACCAACCACGGCTGCCCCTGGAGGCTCGTGGTCCTTCGACCCAGCAACGCCGCAACTGGTAGGCTGTGATGATGTCAGACGGTCGCAAGGAGCTGGTCGGCGGCAGCCGGTATGTGCGGCCAGCGCGGCCGGTGCGCTTTCCGATCGAGGCAACGGTGCCTGAGACGAAGCGGCA
>JANNWK010000243.1:0-14027 GCA_031408355.1 Myxococcales bacterium | reverse complement strand
GGATCGTCAGTCGCAACCGACGCTTCGGAAATCTCTCGTGCCAGATCGCGATCGTTTGCGAACAATGCTGGCAGGTCCGGCCCGAGAATCAGGGGAACGAACTGACCGCCCACAAGCAATCCGCGACGTGCGATCCGCTCTACGGCAAGGGGCACGACAACCTCCTGAGCACGCTCTGGAGCCACCATCTCGTCGGCCGGCCCGAGTTCACGGTAGTTCGGGACTCGACGGTAGCTGTTGTGCGCCACCAAGTTGAACACGTCTTCCTCGAGGTTCGCTCCCGTCAGCGAAATTCCGTGGATCTTGTCCTGCCGAATCAGCTCGGCGATGACGAGGCCCATCTCGGCCGTGCTCATCGCGCCCGCCATGGTCAGCAGCATCTTGCCGCCCTTGGCGAGGTGGTCTTCCCAGCCCTTGGCAGCGTCGATGAGCGCTGCCGCATTGAAGTGACGGTAGTGGTGGACAATGAAGTCGCGAACGGCTGCCATAGGAAATTCTCTTTGCTCGGTGCGCCGCGTGGGGAAACCCAGCCGGGCCGGTGGCTTTAAGCCCTTGGACGTTCGTAGCGTCAAGGCAGGCCCAGGTCGCTCATCCCGAAAGGCTCGCCGGCCACACTGAAACCCCGTATTCAGGGGCACTTTCTGGAGCGAGCGGGCCTCCCGGGACCGTGATAGCTTCAGCGCGACGGCTTGCCGGTGGCCGGAGAGAGGCCGGATCCGGGGGCTCTAGCGCGACGCCATGTCCGACCGATATTCCAGCCCCCCCCCCGCCTCCATGCAGGGTCGCGTGATCGCCTCGGAACTGCAGCGAGACGTCAGCTACCGGCTCGAACGCCAGATCGGAGAGGGCGGCATGGGCACGGCGTTCCTGGCGCTGCGTCAGGCGCCGGACGGCCTTTCACCGGTGGTGGTCAAGCTCGTGCGCATGGCGATGGGAGCGGACTCTGCGCGGGCCGCCACGCTGGTCGTGCAAAAGGAGGCGGTCGCGCTAGGTCGGTTGAACGAGCGCATCCCGCCCTGCCCTTTCGTGGTTCGGCTCGTCGATACCGGAGCCGCACATCTCCAAGGAACCGCGTTCCCAGCAACTCCGTGGTTGGCTGTTGAGTACGTCCACGGCGGGGTTGAGGGGACGACGCTCGTCGAGCGCGTCTACTACAGCGTCGAGCAGACAGGCGAAGCCTTCGACGGGGCGCGCACGGCACACCTCCTGCGCTGCCTGGCGAGCGGGCTCACCGCTATCCACGGCGTCGGCGTGGTGCACCGAGATCTTACGCCCGGCAACATCCTGTGCTGTGGCTTCGGCGAAGTGGAGATCTTCAAGATCTCGGATTTCGGCATCGCACGCCCGACGGGTCTCAACGCCACTTTCGGTGGGGTGCCGGTGGGCACGGTGGGGTATGCGGCGCCGGAGCAGTGTATTCAGGACTCTGGGGTGAGCGGGCTCACCACGGACATCTGGAGCCTGGCCTGCGTCATCTACCTAGCGCTGACGGGCGATGATTTCTTCCCCGCCGACACGCCCATCCAGGCCCTGCTGCTGATGCGCGACAAAAAGCGGCGCAGTATTCTGGAAGGACGAGCGCTCAGCCCCAGCTTGCGCAAGCGACCGGACGCTTGCCGAGCCATCGATGCCGCCTTGGCTCGCGCCACCGCGCTTTCGCCCGAGCAACGCCCGCAGGACGCCCAGGAGTTTGCCGCGGGGATCTTGCCGTGGCTCACCGAAACGCGCGAGCGACCCAAGCCAAGCCGGCAGCTCGTCAACAGTCTACTCAACCTGGCGTCACCCGGCGACGTCTCGGGCTGGAGTTGGACGATGCGGCATCCCCCCGGGGGCGACCGTGTCGTGCTCAGCGCGGCTTGGGATGTGGACGGGCACTGTTTCGCTTTCACCTCGCGTGGCCCGGAGTTCTGGAACGGACAGGATTGGGTGCCAGCCCACGACGTCGCCCGCGAGTTGCCGGAGGGTATGGGCTTCGCGCGCCGCTTCGAAGCGGGCGGTTGGCTGGTAGGGGGCGCGAACGGCACGTTGGCCGTGTACTCGACCGACGGCGTGCGAGAGGTCGTGCGTGTGCCGGCCCATGACGTCACGTTCAGCCACGCCAGCGGTCGCTTCGACGATCTGCTCACGGCGGTTGGCCAGCGTCCCGGAGAGCCGCCCAAGCTTTGGGCCATGGCCGCGCGCCGCTGGCTCAAGCCGCTGCCGCTGGAAGGGGTCGCCTACGTGGCGTCATTGTTGCGCCTGGACGATGAGCGCTGGGTCATTTGCGGGCGTATGCAGCACGACACCGGCTTTTGCTCCATCTATTCCCCCATGCAATGGGAGACGACGGTCCTGCTCACGCCCAAGACGCGCGCATTCGTGAGCGGCGCCTCCGAGCAAGAGCGCGGTCTCGCCCTCGTGGTAGGCAGCGACGGCGTTGCCCTGCGGATCGAGGGGCAAGAAGCCGTGAGCTCGGTGGCAACCGGGGCACCTTCGCTGACGACCGCTGCCATGGACGTGCTCGATCGCGAGTGGGTCTGTAGCGTCGGCAAGCTCTGGGTCCGGGATCCCGGGAAGGATCTCGATTGGCGCCCTGTCTGGAGCGACCCGAGCTGGGAAGCGCCGTTCGTGAGCATGATGGCCGACGCCGGCATGGTGGTGGCCATGACCGCAGACGGCGGCATCCTGGAAGGACGAGCGGCCTGGCGTGCCGTTCAGGGGCGCGGCAGCGGACAGCATCCACGCGCGCGCCGTGGTCCGCTGCGCGCCTAATCGCTACTCGTCAGAAGCGCAGCGTGAGGTTGACGTCGGCAAAGCTCACCTGCTGCGTGTAGTGGCCGCTCGCATCCGGCAGCCGGGTCGGCAGCGCGTAGCTGGCAAGCCTGCTCTCAACGTCGCGAGGCACGGCCACGATCTGCGTGTATGAAGCCGCGACAGCGAAGCTCTCGGATAGCCGCTGACGAGCGCCGACGGCCCACGAGAATCCCCAGAAATCCGGCAGGCTCGTCTCGAATGTGGCGTCAGGGACGGCAGAGCTGAGCAGACCCAAGCCCGAAAATATCTCGAGCCCCGGACGCGCCCACACGCTGGCGCCCAATCGTGCCTCGAACGCGTCGTGGAAATCGCGAGGCACGTTCTGCAGCACCTTGCCGCCATCGGGTTGCCCACCCCCTGGCAGGATGTCGCAGCTGGCTCCAGCCTGCGTCACGCACTGTCGCTCGAAAGCGCTCCAGCGCTCCCATAGACCGAAGGCTCTTAGCTCAAGCCCAGGGTCCGGTTGGTACGCGACGCCCAACCGCAGGCTATCGGGCAAGTCCTGATGGAGGTCGATCTCTGCGCTGCTGGGGCCGCCGATATTGTTGGATAGCTCGCCCCCGAGCGCCATGCCGCCCACCACGTTCGGGCGTGACTGGTAGCTGAGCCCCAGCCGCAGGTTGCGGCGGGCGTTCTCGTAGAAAGCGCCCGCCGCAAAGCTGGCCGCGAAGCCCTGGGCTTCGAGGAGCGAACGCCCTTCCCCGTTGACAGAATTGCCTCCGCTACTCCAGGCCCGCACGTCTTGTATCAGCGTGTACAGAAGGTTGCCGGCGAGGCCGAGCCGGAGACCCGTTGTGCCGAGCCGGTACGACCCGCCGACTGAGGCGGAGCTCGTGATCGAGAGGCCTTCGATCGAGTGAAAGCGCGTGACGCCATCGACTGGTCCTGCGTAGGCGGCATCCGCGAACGCCTCCCGCTGATCCCAGTTCACCGGTCCACCGAAGGGAGTAAAGAGGCCAGCGCCCAGCACCAGCTCGGCGGAGAGCGGCACGGACAGCCAGATCGAAGGCCCCAGAAGCAAATCGTCCAAGGTGGCTCGACCTACGTTAGCTCCCTGCGCATCCTCTGGATCGGGCGCGTCGCTCGGGGCGCGCCCGCGCGTGTAAGTCAACTGGCGACGACCGAACAGACCGTCGAGAAACAACTCGGGCCGCCCGCCGCGCAACGCCGCCGGATTGTGGAAGAGCGCCGTCGCGTTGTCCGTCGTGGGGTGCCCGTGCTCCCCGGCAAATCGAGCCACCGCAAAGCCGCTCGCTTGCGCGGTTGACCCGCGCCAAAACAACGCCATCAGGGCAGCGAGCAGCGGAAGCAAGCGCAAACCAGGCACAAGGAAACCATTACCCTCGGGGGATTCGAAACGCTATCTTGTCTCTGAATGGCACTGCGGCCCTGTCTGGCTATCCTGCTCTCTAGCGTCGCTTGCTCCGACGCGAGGGAGCGCTTTGACGCGTTCGAAGACCGTCGGGCGGCGCTCGGGGGTGAGGCTGGATCGCCAGGACGTGGGGGCGAGGCCGGGACGGACTGCGCCTTGGTAGCACCGGACCAAGTTCAGGGACCCGCGCTGCTCGCGCTCGAAACCTCCACCTCACCCGGCCAGGCCATCTTGTTTTTGGGCCGAGTCGAAACACCGGAGCTCGAAGGTCAGGCCTCCGTAAAGTTCAGCTACAGGGCGCTCGACGCCGTCGATCGTCGGACCAAGGTCGGCGAGCCGCTCGTCGTCGGCCCGTACGCCATCGGAGAAGACGGTCGCTTCGATGCCCCCACGGGCGAGTCCACCTTGCCCGGGTCGGCCAACGTCATTCTACCCGGCGTGCCTATCACGTCGGCGCTGACGCTCCATGGTCGTATCTGCGGGGTCGCAACCTTCTACTGCGGCACTGTCACCGGCAGCGTGACCGCCCCCATCATGGGCCCAACGGCGGGGCAGTTCGGCCTAACGCTGCTGAGCAGCGAGAGCACCCTCCCCAGCCGCCCGCGCTTCGGCTGCGCGGAGGACGCGCTAGCTCCCGCGCTCAGCGAATAGTGAATCGCAGCCGCAAAGCGGGCTGGCGGCGACCTAGCCCTTGCGACTGAGCTTGAACACGCGCTTGCCCTTCTCTTCAATCGAACTCGAGATCTCCAGCATATCGAGGGCGATCTCCCGGATACGCCCGCCGCCGTAGAGATCGCGAAGCTTCAACCGGTCCCCGGTATCCTGCAGTACCTCGCACAGACCGAACGCGAAATGCCGCACGAAGTCGCCCCGCACGGGCCGCTTGGGTTCGAGGTCTTCCTCCTCCGCCATTTCCGCTACCGCAGCTTGTGCCGCCGCCGCCCAACCCGACCGAACCTTGCCGGCTACCGACTCAGCCGACGCCTCGCGCTCCTGAACCACGCCGGCGCCCACGGGCTCGCTCGCGCGGGGCGGTGCCGCGTCCACCAACTCACGCACGCTGCTGAGCGAAGCCCAAAAAGTGGCGGTCACGCCCGCCGAGCGAGCCGCTAGCAGCTGTCCCGCCAGGAGCTCTGAACCCGAGCTTGCGTGACGCGCGAGGGTCACGAAGTAGGGGCCACCAAAGGGGCCCGAAAGCTGAGCCAGGGTCAAGCGGCCGCGCAGGTTCTTGCGGACGTCAGCGCCCTCCCCGGCGACGCGCAGCTCGACCGAATCCACGTGGCCGACGGCGTTCACCCAACCATCGAGCTTGCCGGCGGCGTCAGCCAGCGCATCCAAAAGATTTTCGCCATCAGCGACGGTCACGAGGCGCGGCGCGGTATGGGCCATGGACGAAACTCGTAGCCCGGCTCAGCCTTGTCGAGCAAGGGACTCTCGGCGCACGCGCTCGAACAGCGGCGTACACGCTGCCAAACAGATCCGCACCACGTCGTCGAAATCCTCGTCGTCCCCGTAGTAGGGGTCGGGGACCGAGGCCCCCGCGGGCGAACTAGCGTCAAAGCTGCGCAGGAGGTGGAGCTTCGCTCGCGCCGCCTCGTGGGGCGCCAGCTCCGAAAGATCCCCGAAGTTAGAGCTGTCCATCGCCAGCACGTAGTCGAAGCGGTCGAAGTCCTCGCGCTTGAACTGGCGCGCTCGTCCGCCCACGAGGATCCCAAAACGATCGCCGGCCGCGCGGGCGCGCGCATCGGGGCTCTCGCCGGCGTGATAGCCAGCTGTGCCCGCGCTATCCACCTCGATCGCGTCGTCAAGCCCGGCGGCCCGGACCAGCTGACGCATCACCCCCTCGCCGATCGGCGAACGGCAGATGTTGCCAAGGCAAACGAAGCAAAGCCTGAGCATGCGAAGGTGAGCCTACCCGAACGGTGGGCAACCCCTTAGAAGGAAAGGCATTTTCCAATTCAGTCGGAGCGAAGGTTTCCGTGCACACTGGCCTACCTTGTGGTCAAAAGTGACGAAAGTTGGGGCGTGCACACCTGAGGTGGTTGACCCCAGGAAAGAGCGGTCGCAATCTTTCCCACCATCATGGGAGCTATCACTGAAGCAGTCGACGAAGCGCAGCTTGTCTGTGTTCGCGGTTTCGATGTCGCTGAGCTCGTCGAGCTCGGGCCAGTGCTCGCTGACGGTGGCCTCGCCATCGGCGAGGATATTTCGCAGGCAACCGTGTGCATCGCGAAGGCGGACGCGGCCCCGCTGACGGACGTGCCGTCCGGACAGGCCATCCTGTGGGTGGTTTCAACTACCGGGCACCCCGCGCCGGCGCTGTTCGAGCGCGAAGCGCCAACCGACTTCGTCAGATCGCCGCTGGACCCGCTGGAGTTACGACTCCGCATCTCCGCCTTGCTGGCCCGCATCCGCCGAGTGTCCGAAGTCTTCCGCAACGTGCTGCGCGCAGGGCCGCTGTGCCTCGATCGCTTGGCGCGCAGCCTAAGCGTCAACGACGTGGACGTGCCACTCCGACGCGCCGAATGCGCCGTGCTCGAATTCCTGCTCGACCACTCCGACCGCTTCGTGTCGTCGAAGGAGCTGAACCGCACCGTCCTGAGCGGCGCAGTCGGCGGCAACGCAGCCCGCAATCAGGTCTACGAGCTACGTCAGCGCCTGGCAGCAGCCGGAGCGACGGACTCGATCCAATATCTTCGTGGTCGCGGCTACAGGGTGCGCTGGCCCGTCGCTCGCTGAGGCGTCCGGCCCGTGCTGGCGTTTCCGGCGCCGTGTCAGGCGTAGTGGATCCGCTTCACCTCGATCTCGATCTCGCCGGCTGGACGCGTCACGCTCACCACGTCCCCCACCTTCCGCTTCATCAGCGCCCGACCGAGCGGTGATTGGTAGCTGATGCGCCCTTCGCCAGGCGAAGCCTCGTCGGGACCGACTATTTGGTACGAGCTCTTCTTGCCGTTCTCGTCCTCGACGTCCACGCTGGCGCCAAAACGGACCTCGGCGTGAGCGTCGGCCTCCTGTTGAACCACTACGGCGTCTTCGAGCCGCTTGGTGATGAAACGAATGCGACGGTCGATCTCGCGCAGCTTCTTCTTGCCGTACGTGTACTCGGCGTTCTCGGAGCGATCCCCCTGCGCCGCTGCCTCCGCCACCTGGTGCACCACCTTGGCTCGATCGATATTCAGGAGCTGGTTTAACTCGGCGGCTAGCTTCTTGGCGCCCTCGGGCGTGAGGTAGTTCGGCATGGCGGTAAGTTGGCACCCCTGGGGCGGGGCTGGGTTAGCCTAGCCTAGCCTCATGAAGCGCAACCATGGCCCGCTTGTCGCGCTCGGAATCGTGGTGCTGGGCCTCATGGCCAGCGCGCTCGGTGGCAGTTTGTTGCTGCCCCGCTACATCGAAGCTCGCGTCGTAGCCGAAGCGAAGACGCGCGGTATCCAGCTGACGCCCGGCGAGCTCAGTTTCGGCTGGCAATGGCTTCAGCTGTCGAGCGCCAGCGTGCGGCTCATCGGAGCACCGTCCATCGAGGTCAAGCTTGGTCTGGTGGATTTCGAGCTGAAGGGCGCGAAACCCGTGCGGATTGAGCTCTCCGACGTACAGGCCGGCGTGAGCGGCAGTCTACCTCGGGTGCTTCTGGAGTTGGGCGAGTGGACCCGCAACTACCCGGAGGCGTACGCGCTCCCAATCGTCGCCAGTCGAGTGAGCGTCTCCGTCGCGGAGGTGGCGGCAGGCGCCCCCTGGCTGGAGGTCTCGGGGGGGTTTCTCACTCGAACCGTGGCTGGCGCTGCGTTCTCGGCGGAAAGCTGCCGGCTCTCCGGCTTCGAACTGGGCAAGGTCGGGGCCGGCTTCAGCAAGCTGGGCTCCGGCGTATCGATCGGCTTCGGCGACCAGAGTGCCCAAGCCGCTCCGCTCCGCCTCGACGCCAGCATGGACGCGAACGGGGGCTTGTTGGGCATAGCGCTGACGCCTACCAAGTTGGGTTTGCTGGCCAAGGGGCTCGGTCTTCTCTTGCCGCTGCCGGAAGTCGTCGCTTCTGGCAAGGTGGAGCTGCGCTTTCCGCCGGGCGAGCTGGGCGGGGAGGCCAAGGGCAACGTGGCGGCGAGCCTGCAGGGCTTCGTGCCGCCCCATCCGCCAGAGCTGGATGGCTTCGTGTTCGGTGATGTGACGACGTTCGATGCCGAGCTGCTGCTCGACGCTGGGCGCAATCGAGTGACCCTCAGCAACGCCGCCGTCAAGGCCGGAAAATTCGTGCTGATCGGCGAAGGCAGCATCGTCCGTGACGGGCAGGATGCCGGCATCGACCTCGAGCTCAAGGGCGTGCTGCCGTGCGATGCGCTGGCCGGCGCCGCCGCTGAATCGAGGCTGGGGCAGCTGCTCGGGCGCGTCTCGGGTCGCTCGGGCAAGCGCGCGGCGCAGGCGTTGATCGGCGGGCAAGTCTCGGTTCAGATCAGCGTCCACGCGCGCATGAACGCGCTCCTTGACGCCCAACTGACGCAGAAGATCGGGGTCGGCTGCGGACTCAAGCCGCTGACGCTTCAGGAGCTGCTACGGCTCACGCCGAACGCTCGAGACCTCCAAGGCATCGGCAACGAGGTGGGCAAGCAGCTTGAGGATCTCGGGCGAGATCTAGGCCTACCCAGGGTCCCGGACCGGCTGACTCTGCCGAGCCTGCCGGCGCTCCCGCCACTTTTGGCACCCAAGAAGAAGGACCTGGATCCGGGAAAGAAACTCGAACCTCCCGCGCCCATCCCCTCGAAGTAGATCTCGACTATGGCCAAAATCACCATCCTCGGAGCAGGCATGATGGGCAGCGCGCTAGCGACGCCCTTGCTCGCCAACGGCCACGAAATATGCCTCGTCGGCACCTTCCTCGATCGCTCAATCATTGAAGCGCTCAAGGCAGGCGCCGAACACCCCACGCTCCGCGCCCGACTGCCGCCTGGCGTGGCGTTCTATTTCGTGGAGGAGCTGACGAGTGCGCTCAAGGGGAGTGATGCACTCGCGCTGGGCGTCAGCTCGGCCGGCGTGGCTTGGGCAGCCGATCTGCTCGGTCCTCACCTTGCCGAAGCGCCCAAGCCGGTGCTCATGGTTTCGAAGGGGTTCGTCTGGCGGCAGGAGCGCTTGGACGTATTGCCCGACGTCTTTCAGTCGCTGCTACCCGCCGCCGTACGCGCGGAGGTAGCACCGGTCGGAGTGGCCGGCCCTTGCATCGCCGGCGAGCTCCTGCGGCGAGTTCCGACCAGCGTGGTGTTCACGGGGCGCTCGGCGTCTGCGACGAGTCAGCTCGCCAAGCTCGCTCGAGGCGAATTTTATTTCGTGCGTGAGGAGCCCGACCTGGTCGGCGCTGAGGCGTGCGCGGCGCTCAAGAATGCCTTCGCGATGGGTGTCGGCCTCGGCGCGGGCGTCCACGAAGCGCGCGGCGGCGTGCTAGGCAGCGTCGCGCACCACAACTACGAGGCGGCCGTCTTCGCCCAGTCCATCCTGGAAATGCGGCGTATCGTGGAACTGGCCGGCGGCGAGCCGAATACGGCGATCGGACTGGCTGGCACGGGCGATCTCACCGTCACCTGCAACGGGGGCCGTACCGGACGCTTCGGCAAGTGGCTCGGCACGGGACTAACGCTCGGCGAGGCCGTCGCCAAGATGGAGGGCGCGACGCTCGAGTGCTTGGAAGTGCTGCGCGAGCTCGACGCCGCGCTCCGCCACTTCGACGCGCTTGGACGAACCCAGCCTGACGAGCTCCCCCTGCTGCGTCACCTGGCCGACGTCGCTTTACGCGGTGCCCTGGTCGCGATGCCGTTCGCGCGCTTCGTGGCTAGTGCCCAAGTGTGAAGCGCACCGAGTAGCTCACCACGGTGGGTCCGGCTCCGGGCCGCTCGAACACGGCGCCGCTGAGAGCCTGCACCATGCACTCCTGAAAGGCCGCCCCACGCAGGCGAGTACGGGGCTGGCTCGGCGTCGCGCGCCCGCCAGTGCGGGGGATCTTGAGGTCGATGCCGAAGCTACCGCCGCCGGGCGGCGCCTCGCTCAACCGGTAGCACTCGAGCATGGCCGGAAACTGGCGTTCCAGCGCCCGCTGGAACGGAGCCTTCTCGGCGGCGTCGTTCTTGCCGCCGCCGACATGCATGCCGATCGCCTCGATGCGCAGCTCGGGGAGCGCCTTGTCGGGCGTCGGCTCTTCGCCGCCCGGTAGCGGAAGCGTAGGGCCGGATACTGGTCGGCTTGCCTGCGCAGGAGCTTCCGACGCGCTCTCGGGTTCGCGGTGCCCCACGCCGGGCCCTTCCGACGACCGTACCTGCGCGGCGGGCGCCGAGGCACAACCGATCAATAGGAGCCAGAAACCACCGATGCGGCCTGGGAGGCTCCGCCAAGCTTGGCCTACATGCATGGGACTTGCCCTCTTGGCGCGTTTTTCGGCGTGCCGCAACCCGGTGGAGCAGGCCAACTTGGACTGACCCCGACAGAGCGCTACCCTCACCTCAACATGATGGCGACCTTCATCCGATTGGGCCTGCTCCTGGCCGGCGGCGCGGCCGTCGCTTGTTCCTCCGACGGGCTACGCAACGACGGCGCAGGCACCGCTGGTTCCGCCGGGCTGGCCGGTGCGGGCAGCGCCGGCGGCGGCGCCCCGGGCGCGAGCGGCGCTGGCTATTTGACCGCCGCGACCGCCCTCGAAATCTACCAGCCGGGCCTGAAGCTGCCACTCAGCGCGACCGATCTCGCCTTCAGCGGCGTGACGCCGGGTGAACTGTGGGTCACGTTGCGCCAATTCCCCAGCGGTAAGCGGTGTACAGAAGCCGATGACAGCGGCTGCGCGGCGCTCCCCGGCGTTGTGGCTATCCTGTCTGAGGCCACCTCGGTGGCGCCCCAAGGTACGCTCAAGGAGGACGGGAATTCCTGGCACTTCATGCGCCGGCCAACGACGATCGCTTGGGGCAAGGACAACCTATTCGGCACCTGCGGCGAGGCCCGCACTGACAACTTCGACGACAGCGCCGAGGACTTCGCAGGCCCCGTGCTGTGGTCTTCGGACCCGCAGATCTTCGGTGTAGAGCCGAAGGCCACGCAGAACGGCACCCATCTCGACATGCTGCATGAGACCCCATACTGCATGGGCATCGCGCACGAGTCCGCCAACGCCTACTGGGTCGTCAACGGCGACGTGGGCGCGCTCGACCGCTACGACTTCCACGCACCGCACAAGATCGGTGGCGATGACCACGCTAACGGCGAGGTGTATCGCTACGTCAAGGGCACGCTGCTGCGCACTGCCGAGGTGCCAAGTCACCTCGAATACGACGCCGAGTCCGGCTTCGTCTACGTGGCCGACACAGGTCACGGTCGCGTATTGCGGGTGGATCCAAGGACGGCCACGCTAGCTGGACCGATCCCCACACTTGAGGAACTCCACGCCAGCGGAGAGATGCGAGGCGCCGAGCTCGTCGAGCTCGTGCCGCCGGGCTTGCTCGAGCGGCCGAGCGGACTGGCCCTGGCGGGTCGGCAACTGCTTGTCACCGACAACGCGACGAGCCGTATTCACCTCTTCTCGCTCGATGGCGCTGAGATCCGCGCGTTCGATACGGGGCTCCCAGCGGGCTCGCTGTCGGGCGTTACCGTCGGCCCCGACGACAAGGTATATTTCACCAACCTGCTGACCGGGGCGGTCTTTCGGCTCGAGCCGCTCAAGGGCGCTGAACCCTAGCCGAACAGCGCCAAGGGATTGCCCGGCAACGGGAAGCCCCCAGCGACCTCGGTGATGCCCGCGATCCCGCGAAGCGCGTGGTGGATGTGTTCGGGGCGGATGCGGAGGCCGTCCACGCCGTCGGTGCCGTCCACGACCGTGAGCGAACCCGGGTCGACCAGGCGCGCACGCTGATCCGGTGTGGTGCCGCCGATCACGCGGTTCCCGGCGATGCCGGGACCCATGGCGAACATGCTGGTCACCGGCCAGTGATCCTTGCCTGAGCCCGCGTTGTCGCCATTGTAGAATGGGCCGCGCCCGAAGTCTGACGCGACCAGCACGATGACGTTGCCGCCCAGCTCGGCCTGCGCCAGCGTCATCAGGTAGTCGATTCCGAACAGCAGCTTGGACAGCTGCCTCGGTTGATCGCGATCGTGATTGGCGTGGGTATCGAACCCGCCCAGGTTCAAGTTGGCGCTAGCAGCGACGCCGGCCTTGAAGGCACTCACCGCCAGCTGAGCTTGCTGCATCATCCGCTCCAGATCCCCGAGCCCCGGCACCTTGACCAGTTCAGCCGGGATCTGCAGCAGAGAAAGCTCCCAATCGCGCTCGCGAGCGGCACGCAGATCCGCCATGGACCGCTGCAGTCGCGGGAGGTATTGAGCATCGCTCAGTGCCTGGAGCCGCTCCGACTGAGCCGCTCGGATACGGGCGAGCGTATCCACGGAGTGGTATAGATCCGCCGATTCCGCGTTGTTCGGATCGACGCGATTGACGAGCGCCAGCTTCTTCATGGCGTCAGCGCCTGAAACGCGCGTCAAGGGCACAAGCCCCGCCGTCGCGTCATAACCGCCCGCTGAAAGGTAGGCCATAGGCGACGTACTGGCCCTACCGGCCGCGACCAAAGCGCCCAAGGAAGGGTAGCCCTCCGCCAATCGACCGCTCCACATCGCGCGGTTGCCGGCATCGTGGTTGTTGGTCGAGGTGTCGATGCCGTTGATGACGCACAGCTGGCCACTGTACTTGGCGACGAAGTCAGCGTTCGACATCAGGTTCGCTTCGTAGCCCAGCAGCGGATCGAGCCCGAACGCCACCGGATCAACCGGAACGTCGGCGTAGGAGATGTTGCCGACCGTGCCCACCTCCAGGAACGCTCGACTCTGCTTCGCGTCCACCACCGGATTAAAGAGCAAGCTGGGGTCCCAACCGCCCCCAGCATTCACCAGCACCCAGTAGGGACCGGCGTAGCCTTGGCCGGCGGCACGCGCACGACCGGAAAGTGGCAGGCTGAGCGAGAGCCCTGCCAGCGAGGCAAGCTGCAGAAGATTACGTCGTTTCATGGGTCGCCTTCGCTATCACTCGTGGAGGAATTTGTAGTCGGACAAGAGGTAGGTGACGACCGCGGACCAGGCGCGGATCGCGTAGTCGGGGTCTTTCTCAAGCGTTTCGCCCCCGGCGAGCTCAACCCCTGTGTGCGGATTGACGCGAGCGCGACACGCCCAGGTCAGCGAGTCGCTCGTGGTCTTCGCCTGCACGGCAGCGCGCCCCTCGTTCCAGGTGTCAGTGAACAGTTGGTAGGAGCGGTCTAGCTCGGGCGCGTCCGCCGCCAGCGTCTCCCCCAGCACCTGCTGGTGCAGGTACTGTAGGTTCTGGCGAATCAACGCTTCGGCTCCCGCATTGGCCACACCCATGCTGTCCTCGAGCACGTCACTCGGGGTCACGTAGGGAAACAGGTAGCGCTCGTTGGCGGGGCGCGAGAAATCCCAGGCCGCCGCCGCGCAGGCCACCTCGTTGGCCATACGCCATTGCACGCTGGCCATCACGCCGTTCGGTACCCGCAGCCGCTCGGTCACGGTGTCAGAATCGATCCCGCCGTAGAGGATCTCGTAGTCGCTCAGCAACCAATCGCTCCGGTCGTAGCTGCGAGCCCAGGGAAAGCCGACAACGGCGCTGATCTTGCGCGCCAACAGCTCCGGCGACTCCATCAAGCCAGTGCCAATGGCTTGCAACTCCACGGCGCGCGCAGGGCTGAGCGGTCCGCTCGCGTTCGCAGCCCGAAAGTACGGGCTCAGGATGACCGAACGAAAGGCCGACTTGAGGTTGTAGCTACCTTCGGGCCCAACGAACGCCTCGCCGGCGGCACGGAAGAACTGTTCTTGCGACTCCCAAGCCTTCAGCTGGCTCGAG
>JANNWK010000242.1:0-4325 GCA_031408355.1 Myxococcales bacterium | reverse complement strand
CCATGTCGGCGTTGGCGGCTGCGACGTCGAAGATGACGAAGTGACCATCGCTGCCCTTAGGCGCGCCGTACTGGCGCATGCCAAGTGTCACGGCGGCCGGGCCGCTGCCGACGTTGGCGGTTAGGCCGACTTCTACAACCGCCGGCAGTTCGCCTTCGTCGTACGGGGCCTTGGCGCTCTTGTCCGGGGTCACCTGGGCCATACCGGCGGCGGTGGCGAAGGTCGCCATGGTGACCGGCGGGCTGTAGCTATCGTCGAGGCCGAAGGTTTGGAACACGTGCTTGGCGCTGTGATCCGTCAGCGGAACGCCGATAACAGCGGCAAAGTTCAGCGGATCTGCCGGATCAATCCACTGCTGGAGTAGCGACAGCACGGGGTGCGTGGCGGTGACGCCCGGGCCGATGTTCGGATCTGCCATGTACGGATCCTGAAGCGCGAAGGGCAGCACGGCGGCGATGTTTTCCGGCTTGGTCTTGGTGCGCAGCGCGTCCTTGAGGCTGGCGCCGTTGCCGGAGAGGACCGCCGCCTTGTAGGCGTCCCCGTAGGGCAGCATCAGCGCGCCTTCGGTCGAGCCCTGGGAGTGGCCGAAGAAGAACAGCTTGGTCCCGTCGAGCTTGAGGTCCGAACCGGTGGTGACCGCCGCCGCCAGATCGAGCGTGGCAGCGAAGCGAGCGACGCTGAGTTGATCGGCAGCGCCCTGTAGCGGGTTCCCGCGGGTGACGGCTGGGTTCAGGAAGTTGAAGAACAGGTTGTTGGGCGACTGCGTCGAGGCGCCGCGGCGGGGTCCGTGGGCCACCTGATCGATGCCCAGCACCGCGAAGGGTACGGAGGCGGTGGCGAGCACGCCGGCGACTTCGTCGCGCACGTGGCTACGGAAGGAGCCGCCCGTGCCGTGGGCGAAGACCACGGCGGGCCAACCGTTTGCGGGCGGCGCGCCCTTGGGCACGGTGAGCGAGAAGCACACTTCCTCCGTGGTCGGCTGGCTCGTGTCGATGCCGCCCCCATCGGCTGGCGTAAGATGCGGGGCCTCGCCCTGCTGGAACACCGGGATCGGTAGGAGCGCGTGGTATTCGTCGTAGTCTGCGGCTTGCTCGCCGCAGGCGCGATCGTCTTCGGCTTGGGCGCAGGGAGACACTGCGGCGCCACCGCACTTCACCCAATCCGTGGCGACGGGCGCAGGCTCGGCGGCCACGGCAGCGGCAACCTCCGCCATCTGCTCGCGCACGGGTCCCACGGTGAACACGCTGGCGGTGAGCACCGAGTTGGGCTCCAAGTTCTCCGCAGCCAGGTAGTCACGGAAGGACGCGTAGGCGGTGTGAACACGCTTCAGCGTTGCGTCGGCGGGCACCGCGTTGCCGAGCACGGAGGCCAGGTTCGGCGAGCGCGTGATCGGCCCGTCGGGGCCTTCCAGCGTGGTGTCGATCCACACGGCGTAGGTGTGGTCCGGCTCGAGCGGACTACCGAACGGCGGCTGAACGGCGACGAAGTTCTCGCACACATAGTTGCTGCGACCCGTGGTGTAGAAGCGGCGCCAGCCCTGATTCCTACCCTTGGCGGGATCCGTGATGTCGACGAAATGCAGTGAAGACACGGCGAACGTGGCCGAGTCGAAGCTCCCAGAAAAGCGGAACATGACGCTCGGGTAGGTGCCCCAACCCGAGTCGCCTTCCGTGACGGCATCCACGTAGAGCTGAACGGGGTCGACCCCCAAGAGCGCCGAGCCAGGCGTAGGGAAGCCGGTCAGGTCGAGCTTGCCGCCGCTGCGGAGCGCGTCGTTCGGGAAAGGCAGTCGGAAGAAGTCGAGTTCTTCTGCGCCCTTCGCGCCCGGCACCTCGAAATAGGCGCGGATCTTCTCGGTCACGGGCGCCTCGCATTCAACGCCGCCCCACGGTGCGCCAAACGGCAACCCGGGCGGAGCGATGCCGCATTGCTCAGCCAGACAAGCTAGGCCACCGAAACAGTCAGAGTTGGTGCCGCACATCGCGCCAACGTCCCCAGCGCCCTCGGCACCGCAGGCCAACCCCAACCCTATCAAGTTGCAGCGCAGCCCGGCGCCGCAGTCGGCGTCGCTCAGGCAGGCTTCGCCGTCGGCGCCGGCGCCCGCGGGGCTACACAGCCGCGCCAAGCACTGACCGTCCGCGCACTCCGCGCTGATCACGCAAGAGTCGCCGGGTTGCTTGTCGCCCGCGGGCTCGCACACGTCTTTCGAGTTGCAGCTCAGGCCGTCGCGACAAGGCTCGTCGGCAGAGCACGCCTCGCCGACGCCAAGGCCGGCCGGAATGGCGGCAGCGCCCCCGGAGTTACCCGAGAAAGCTCCCTGGCCATTGGCCGCGCCGGCCCCGTTCGCGCTGCCGCCGCTGCCTCCGGAGCCGTCCGGAGCGCCGCTGACGCTTCCGTCCGAGCACGCTGCCGCCCCAGCAAGACAAGAAACAGCACCAATGACCGCCCAGTTGAACGTACGACCCATAGGAAAGACCTCTCAAGCAAGCAGGCCGATCCAAAAAATCGGCAGCCCCCTCAGGCTAACACGCTCCCGCCAGCCGTCTCCTGCCCTTTTGCGGAGCGGCCCGGAAGCGCCTGGAATTTCAGTCGTAGTGAATAATCGAGACGCAGGGCGTGGGCACGAGACGCTCTCGCCCGCCGAGTGAAGCCAGCTCGATCACGAACGCGTAGGCCAGCACGAAGGCCCCCTGGCGATGCACGAGCTCACCGGCGGCCGCCGCCGTGCCGCCCGTGGCGAGCAGATCGTCGACAACCAAGACGCTGGCGCCCTCGCGCAGCGAGTCCCGATGCATCTCGAGCTCGTTCTCGCCGTACTCGAGCGAGTAGCTGACCTTGTCGGTCCGAAACGGCAGCTTTCCGGGGCGACGCACGGGCACAAAGCTCGCGTTCAGCCGAGCGGCCAGCGCTCCGCCGAAGATGAAGCCGCGGGACTCGACTCCCACCACAGCGTCGACCTTCTCCCCCACGAAGTGGTGGGCGATGGCGTCGAGCACGATGTGGAAGCCCTTCGGATCCGCCAGCAGCGGCGTGATGTCCCTGAACAGCACGCCAGCTTGAGGAAAGTTGGGCACCTCGCGGATGAGCGCCTGCACGTAGCCCAGCGAGTCGAACGGCTGCACGCGGCCCGCGCGCTTGACGACGCTTGAGGGGCTGCGCGGCGCGGGGCGCTCAGACTTGGCACTCACGGCCTTCTTCGCGTCCACGCCGCGTGGCGTGGGCTGGAGCCTTGCCGGCACCGGCTTCGAAGCTTTAGCGGAAGATCCCTTGCGAACGGCCATCGCCAGCGACTCCTACCACGGCGCGCGGAGTTTGCGGAGCCCTAGCGAGCCAGGCTAGCGTCGCAGCCTCCGGTCCGCGAGCTTTCCCACGAAGGTTGACACGTCGAGCGCCTGGACGCCGGGGCGGAGCGCTGTCGTGGGGACCGGCTGCTTCGGCGCGCGATGCACCAGGTAGCGCACGAGCTCGGCGGCGCCACGTTGGCTGGCGAATGCCCTGGCAAGTTGGTCGAGCCCCGCCGCCATTGGGGGCAGCGGGGTCCGGGTGGACTTCACCTCGACGGCCGCCATTGCCTGCCCCCGGGGAAACAGGAAATCGACCTCCAAACCCTGTTGATCCCTGAAAAAATAGAGCTCGCGGCGCCTTCCGAAATCCGACTGGCTCTTGAGGATTTCGGATGCCACAAAGCCCTCTACCAGGGCCCCCAGGAACGGCGACTTCTCCAGCTCAGCCGCGGTTTCTACGCCAAGTAGGTGGCAGGCCATGCCCGAGTCGGCGATGTAGATCTTCGGCGACTTGATCAGCCGCTTGCCCAGGTTCGCGAAGTAGGGAGGCACGATCAGCACCTGCCCGGTGGCCTCAAGAATGTCCAGCCAGCGCCCGACCGAGGGCACTGAAATCCCCAGAGGCGCGGCGAGATCCGACTTATTGAGCACTTGGCCGTGCCGACTGGCCACCAGCGCCAAGAATCGGCGGAACAGGCCGAGGTCGTGCACGGTCGTGATCGCCCGCACGTCGCGCTCCAGGTAGGTCTGCAAATAGGAGGCGAACCAGAGCCGCGCCGCCTTCGGGCGCGCGAGGACCTCGGGGTAACCGCCGCGCAGGACGTCTACCTTGGGACTTTCGGCGCTCGAGAATGGTCCGAGTTGCAAAATCGCTGCGCGCCCCGCCATCGACTCGGTCACGTTTCGCATCAACGCACTCTCTTGGGAGCCTGTGAGAAACCATTGACCCGTACGGCGCGGCGCTCGATCGATACGAGCACGAACGTAGCTGAAGAGCTCGGGCACGTTCTGAATCTCGTCCAGGACAACTGGAAGCTCGAC
>JANNWK010000241.1:0-17242 GCA_031408355.1 Myxococcales bacterium | reverse complement strand
GCCAGCTCGCCGCTTGAGCTTGAGCCCTCGGCCTCAAGGTCGGCCGTGTACTCGGGCGTCTTCCTCGCGTTGTCCAGCCCGAAGGCCTTGTACATGGCCTCACTTTCGAGGACGAGCAGTGACGTATAGCGGCTGGCCACGCTGTGCCGTGTCGACAGGGCAATGGCTTCGCGCTTGGCGGAGTCGCTGCCGTCGCGCTCGAGGTCGGCGATTCGCCCAGCCGCAAACAGTCGCGGCACGAACGCGTTGCCGGTCGCGTCGCTGGCCGAGAGCCGCAGCGGATAGCGCTGCTCAAAGGGCCGGCCGTTCAAACTACCCTTGAGCACGGCTTCGCCATGGAGTTCCTGGTTGCCCATTCGCGCCACGACCAAAAGCTCGCTGCCCGCCATGATCGGATCAAGGCGGGCCGGCGCTACCTGTGAGAGCCCCTCCGGTAGCTCTAACCGCACGTCGCTCAGGGCGCCGCCGTACACTGCGGACAGGGCAGAAAATGCCGCGTCCGCTAGCGGTTGCCCCGGCACGTAGGGCAGGGCGCTGCCGCCGCCGCCGCGCGCGAGGGCCAAGAGTGACTCAGCGTCCGATTCCGGACCGATGCCCAGCGCCGTGACGCGACCGCCTGGCGGCAAGCTGGCGCGGACGGCGCGTTCAATCGTCCCGGGGCGAATCGGACCTGCCGTGGCGGTGCCGTCGCCGATGTACACGACGTGCGGGGCGCGATTCTGCGCTTGGGCTGCGGTGAAGCCACGCCTGATAGCAAAGGTAATGTCGGAAGCTCCCTCCGGACTTTCGTGCTCCAAGAATCGACGTACCTCACGCGCGCTCTCGGCGCCCGGAGCTCGGAGCTCGCCGGGCAACTGCCGGCAGGTGCTATCGCAGGCCAGCACGGTCAGCCGATCCGCCGTGTCGAGATCGCGAGCCATGCGCGTCGCGATAGTGACGGCGCGCCGGTAGTTCTCCCCGAAGACAGAGCGGCTCGCGTCGACCACGAGCGCCACGGCCCGGCCCGCGCCGCGTTCGGTGTTTCGCGGCAGCCTTGGTCTGAACGCGAGCGCGGCGTACGGCTCGCCGGAGTCCGTCGAGCCGGCGCCGGCCGACACGTCGCGATAAGCCCACGCCGACAGCTCCGATTTTCGCTCCGGAAGCGCGTAATCCAGCGAAAAGTCTCCGGTGGGCGCGAACGATTTGGCCTCGAAATGCAGGCGCTCGGCGCCGTCCTCCTGGCTTCGACTCATGTCCCAGCCGGGTGTTCTTAGGCGAAACGCCGGATCTTGTCCGCGCACTTGGACGTCGAGCGAGAAGTCCAGCGCGGCGCTGTTGCCGCTCGGGTCGAAGCCGAGCGGATAGCTGTAGTGGCGAAGGTCGGCGGATTGTTTGACCAGCTGGGAGTAGGCGACGACGACGCGTCGCGAGCCCCGTTTGGGGATCGGATAGATGCGCAGCTCGAAGCGTCCACCACGCTGCCACTCGAGCAGGGCGGGGTCTCGCCACGGTCCCGGTACCCAGATGATCTCGTCCTTGATTTGCTGACGGAGTTGCGGCGCAGCCTGCACGATCGCGCCACGCCAAATGGCTGCTGCGCGTTCGCGATCCACGAAGGCCCCCTCCTCGAGCTTGCCGTCCACCTCCAGCGCCAGTCGTTCGATCTTTGCGTCCGGCGGCAGCGGAAACCGAAAGATGCCCTCCAGTACGTCGTCCGTCTGGTTGGTGAAGACCTCCTCGACCTCCGTGCGCGCAACGCTGCCGGCGATCTTCACCCGAACCCGGTGTGAGTCGAGGCGCACGGCGCCCGAGAGCTCGTCGTTTGCTCCGGGCTTCTTGGCTTTGAGCTCCCCCAGCGCGCGCGGACGGGGCTCCGGCGGACTGTCCGCTTCGGCTACTTGCACGGCTTCGCTCCAGCCGTGGGCCTCGCCCAAGGCGGCGGCGGCGCTGGTGACAGGGGCGGAGCCCGCCTGCAAGCGACCCTCCTCGCCGGCCAGTACGAGCGCACTGTGACCGGCGCCGTCTGAGAGCCGCACCTGTCCGCGCGCCACGTGCACGGCCGCGGAGTCGTCATCCGTGCGCAGCGAGAATTTGGTTCCGAGCACGTCGAGGTGGCCCGCCTTGAACTCGAAACGCACGCCCGAGTCGGGAGCGGGCGTGACATCTGAGACCAAGCCGCCGCGACTCAGGCGCCCTCCGCGGCCTCGCGTGGACAACAGCAAGGTCGTATTGCGATCGAGGGACAGGCTGCTGCCATCGCCGAACGCGAGCTCCGCCAGTGTCGTGTTGTCGGTGCGGAGCTGGGACCCCGCCGGGACGTCGTCCCCCGTCTCGACGCTGCGGCAGCTCCCGCCGCCTGGCGCGCATAGCTCAAGTTTTCCGCCGCGACTCAGGACCTTGGCGACCTTGCCGCGCCAGGGCGGGCCGACCAGTTGCGGATCGTCGGAGCTGGTGGTGGTTTCCCCGCCACGCGCGAGCAGGAGCGCCACGGCTGCGACCGCTGCCAGCGCCGGCAGCGCGAAACGGCGGGCGGGCGCGAGCTTGGAACCGAGCGTTGGTGTGGGGCTCGGGGTGGACAGCTTCGGAAGCGCTGGCGCTGGCGCGAGTTCGGGTTCGGGCGCGGGTTCGGGCGCGGGTTCGGGTTCGACGGAGAGGCGTTTGGGGGATTGCGCGAGCCGCTCCGCGAAATGGTCGGGGAGCAAGAAGTCGCGGCCGGCCTCCGAGATGAGCAGTTCGACGCGCTCCGCCTCGTGGCGAGCGTCGCGGCAGAGGTCGCATTCGGCTGCGTGGCTCTGCAGCTCCTCGGGAGCGCTCCCATCCAGCACGCTCGCTAGGTCTTCGGCAACGCGCTCACATAGGGTTGCCGATCGCTCATCGTTCATGATTTCGCCTCTTCCCAGCCGCTTCTGATTCGGGAAATACCGCGGGCTACTCGCTTTCGAGCGGCGGCCTCGTCGATCTCACACGCTAGGCCCAGCTCTCGGAAGCCGAGGCCGCTAGTAAAGCGTAGGAGCAGGGCCTCGCGCTCCGTTGGTTTGAGCGTCTGAAGCAGCTGCCTGGCGCGTCGCGCCATGCTCACGCGCTCCCCTACCTCGGCGACCGGCGGCGAGCCTTCGGCATCGCTAGGCTTGCGCGGGCGCGCGCGCTCGGCAAGTCGCCGTGCGCACAGCCTCCGTGCGCTGCCAAGCAGCCCAACCCGCAGCGGCGATGGCGCTTGTTCCAGCGCGGCCAGCAGGCACTCCCTGAGTGCGTCCTCGGCCTCCGCCTGCGAGCCGAGCAGAGCCATGCACAGGCGTCCCACGACGGCCGCGTGATGCTCGACCAAGAGCCGGGCGGCGGCGTCGCGATCAGCGGAAGCCAGCGCCCGAGCTAGCTCGGCGTCCTTGTCGTGGGTCCTTGTGCCGTCTTCGCTGTGTGGCTGATGGCTCGCGTGTTCGTCGCTCATGTGCGGCGCTCCCTCTTGCTCGTTGCCGGAATGGCTCATCGTAGGTCGTCCGGCTCCGTGAGAACGCCTGGACCTCTCGCACCTTGCAGATCCCCTTGAATCGGCCTGCCCTTTCTTTGACGCGCCGCAAGCTCGGAGGATCTTGGGCTGCTTCAGCGCGGCCACGGGTCGTTCATGAAAAGTCCAGCAAAGACCCAGGCTTAGCTACGGTGCGCTGCCAGGTTGACGCCCCGATGAGCCGCGTCCAACGCCGGCTCCGGCTTTCATCCGCTCCGCCGGAGCTCACGCGCCGTCGCGCACCTTGTCGGACATCGCCTTGCTGCGGGCAGGCTGCGGGACGTATAAGGCGAGCCCAGCGTGGACGTCGACGAGCCCTCAAGAGTTGCGAGCGACGTGGCCTGCCAGGTGCACGTTGTCGAGTTCGACTTCGAGACCAAGGTCGAGCGCTCCGTGTCGCTCGGCGACGTTACCGCGTCGGTCGAGGCCGGACGCTTCGTGTGGATCGACCTGGACGCCCAGGACGAGGCTGAGGCTCGAACCCTGCTCAGCAGCCTGAGCGTGATCACCGAAGAAATAGCGCACGACGCGCTCACGAGCGAGGCTGCCACGAGACACGCCCGCTACGACGACTGCATCCATGTGGTCGTTTCCGGGTGTCGTCAGCGCGGTCAACACTTCGATCTTGAGCGCGTGGATATCGTGATCGCGCAGAGTGTGCTCATCACCATTCACAAAGGCCCTGTAGCCTTCTTAAGCTCCGTGCGCCGGGATTATAAGAGCGATTTCTATCGTTTTGCCAAGAGTCCTAGCTTTCTCGTCTACGAACTGTGGGATCACCTGATCGACAACTACTTGTCGATTCAGAAACAAATGGAGGAGCGTGTCGAGCAACTGCAGAACGAGCTCCGCGCGCCCAGTGTGGACGACGCGGTCTTCGGTCGAATCTCCGAGTTGGGCGCTGACCTGCTGCACTTTCGCAAGATCCTGCTGCCGGCCCGCGCGGTGCTGACGGATTTGTCCACGCGCCGGACCATTTTCATCAGCGAAGCTACGCAGTCCTTCTTGAGCAACATGGTGGGTACCGTCGAGCACGTGCTCCAAGATCTTCTCGTGGATCGAGATATTCTCTCGGAGTCACTGAACCTGTACATGTCGCTGGTTGGTCACCGTACCAACGAAGTCATGAAGCGACTCACCGTGGTGAGCGTGGTCTTCCTGCCGCTTACCTTTTTGTGCGGCGTCTACGGGATGAACTTCGATCGGCTCCCCGAGCTGCACTGGCACTATGGTTACTTCTTCTTCTGGGCCGTGGCCGGCGCCATTGTGGTTGCGCTACTAGCGCTCATGCGGCGCGCCAAGCTATTCTAGGGTTTCATCATGAGTTTTGATCGCATTCTGGTGCCTGTTGATTACTCGAACCACTCACGTCACGCGCTTGAGCTGGCGCTCCAGCTCGCAGGGCCCGGCGGCGTGGACGCGGTGCACGTTTGGGATCGCCCGGCCTACGTGACGGGTGAGGTCATGGTCGCGCATCCTGACGGATCGCGCCGTTCGCTTTCGGATCTAATCCGAGACAATGCCGAGCGAGAGATGACCGAGTTCCTTGCGCAGGTGACCGTGCCACCGGGTAAGCCACTGCGGCATCGGCTTGTCTCGGGCGAGCCGGTGACAGCGCTGCTGGCTTGCGTCGAGGAAGGCAACTTTGACCTGCTGGTCGTCGGCACGCACGGCCGCACGGGGGTCACTCGTTTGCTCCTGGGCAGCGTGACCGAGAAGCTGATCAAGCTCTCGAAGGTCCCGGTGCTGAGCGTGCCGCTGCGCCAGACCTAGCCCGGTCGGGGCCTGGTCAGAACCCGGGGTTCCGAATCGGCGAAACGAACGGGTTCTTGCGCGCGTTGGCGGGTGCAGGCTTGGCGCTGGGCGAAGGCTTGCGTCCGCCCACGAAGCGCGGCGTTGGCGTGCTTGCGCTAGGGGCTGGCGCCGATACGGCCGCGGGCAGGGGAGGCGCCGGCGGCGCTTCGCTCGGCGCTGGTGCTCTCGCGGTGTCCTCAGCGCTTGTTTGCGAAGTCGTAGCGACTGGCGGCGGCGCCGCCGACGCGGCGCTTCCGGCCTCGCGTCGTCCGACGGTAAGACCCAGCGCGGTTCCGAGCAGCAGCACCGCGCCGCCGGAAACCACCAACGTGATGGCCAGGTTGCGGCCAGAACGAGGACTGCGAGCGGCCGAGGGCGGTGGCGCGGTGGAAGAGGCGCCGGGCAGAGAACGACCGTCGGCGCTCGGCGTGAGTTCCCGACCGATACCTTCCAGGACCGTGGCCGGTTCGTCTGCCGGTTCGAGGTTCGTCTGCCGCGCATCGGGGCGCGGGACCTCGCGGCGGTCGGCTGCCTCCATCGCCTGCTTGAGGGCCTGCTTCTGACGTTCATGGCGGTCGGGGAGCAGGCGGCGGATGAAGTCGGAAACCTCCTCGTCAGTGGCCTCGCGCAGCGCAGCTGGCAGCGCGTGGGTGAGGCCGAGCAACATGTCGTTGGCTGACGGGTAGCGCTTGGCCGAATCTTTGGCCAGCGCCTGCATCACGACGGCTTCCAGGCCCGCTGGGTAGCTGGGTACTAGCACCGAGGGCGACACGGCTGGCTCCTCGGAGCTGATGCGCGCGATGGTCTGGGCTTGGTCGTCCCCACGGAACGGGTGCTTGCCCGTGGTCATCATGTACAGAAGAATGCCCATCGCGAACACGTCGGTGCGCCGATCGATCTTCTCGCCGCGCAGCTGCTCGGGCGACATGTAGGCAATCTTGCCCTTGAGTTGTCCGGCTTCGGTTTGGGTGTCGAGCCTGGCCGTGGCTTTGGCCACTCCGAAGTCTACGATTTTGACCACGCCGTCGTAGGTCACCAGCACGTTCTGGGGGGAGACGTCGCGATGAACCAATCCAACCAGCACACCATTTTCTTCGCGCAGCTCATGCGCGGCGTGCAGGCCCCGGCAAGCCTGCGTCGCGATGTGCACCGCGATCGGCAGCGGGATCCCACCGCGCGTTGCCGCGTACTTCATCACGATGCTGAGCGCTTCCCCGCTCACCCATTCCATCACCAAATAGAGGATCCGGTCCTGCTCGCCCAGGTCCAGGATCTCGATGACGTGCGGATGCCTTACCTGAGACGCGAGCGTCGCCTCGTCGAGGAACATCCTCTCGAAACTCGGATCGTCGACCAGCCCCGGCAGCATGGTCTTGATGGCAACGGTCTTCTGAAAGCCACGCGTTCCCTTGAGGCGAGCAGCCCACACGCTGGCCATGCCGCCCCTGGCCACGGGCAACAGCAGCTCGTAGCGGCCGAGCACTTGCCCGGGCGAGATTTCATCCAACATGAGGGGCTTAAGAAGCCTACCACCGCCTCGGGCTGGCGAGAGGACACCGAATGGCACGACGTCCGAAGCCGTGGGTCCTCCGGTGACACCTCACCTACATTGGAGCTAGTGCGTGATGGCTGACGCGCCGGCGTGAAGTTCTACGCTGCTTTCGCCACCCGCCTTGCGCAAGGTGAGTAGCTCCTCCGCCGCGGCGCCTGACGCTACGACGGGCGAGTGCGTCGTGATGATCCATTGCACGCCGGGCAGTGCGGCCCGCAGGACGGAGGGCAACTTTGCCGCCACGGCGGCGTCCTGGTGTAGGTCGACCTCGTCGATGAGCACCACCCCCTCGGCGTTTCGCGGATCGCGGTCAGGGTACGCGGCCCAGAGCGTGCGCACCGCGAGCGCCCCGATCGCCACCAAGTGGCGTGCTCGAGTGGGCAGCGCGTCGAACGCAACCGGCAGGCCATCGGCACCGCGAAACATCGGTTCCCAACTGAGCGGATCGAGGGCCAGGTAGTCAAACCCTGCGAGCCCGACCAGCTGGCCCACGACCGCCTGCATCGCGGAGCCCAGGGCATCGAGCCTAAGGTCGGACTTGAGGACGGCGCGCCGATTCACCAGCGCGCCGCTGATGTCGGCGTAGGCCAGCGCCTGCTTCGTTTCACGTGAGAGATCTGAGCGCGTCGCGTCGTCGAGACCCCCTGCCTGCCTCACGTCATAGCGAGCCACTCCGCGACTCGGCGCCGAAATCGTGATCGCTTGGCGCGAGAACCAGCGCGCCGCGGAGATCGACAGGAAGGCGAAGCCACCCTCGTTCGCAACGCGATCAAAGAGCGCCTGTTCCCGTCGCCGTGTCAGTTCAGCCTCTTCCGGCCCCGGGAGCTTGATGTTGGGGCTCGCCACTCGGAGTGGGTGTGGCCGCTCGGGGTCATCGAGGCCGAGCAGCCAGTCGGCTGCCGCCCAGGCCGCTACGCCGCCGTCGTTTGGCCGCGGCTGATCGGGGCGGGGCGACTGGCTGACCGTGTGACCGGGTCGCGACGAGGCGATCGCGCCAAGCAGACTCGTCTTGCCCACACCACCTCCGCCGTGAATGACGACGAGCCGCCGAGCTTGCCCGTGCTCGTCAGCGAACGGCAGCTCCACGTGATCGAAGGGACCGATCCCATGTAGCTCGGCGCGGAGCAGATACATTCGACGGCAACTATAGCGCGCTTCGCGGTCGGGGCGGAAGCGACTCCCTCACTCACCCACGCCCTTCCGCGCGCTTCTTTAGGGCCTCGTTCATGTAGACTGAGCCGCGCGCGGTCAGGGTGAGCGTCCGCGCCATGAAACCGAGCAAGCTGCCCGAAAAGTCCTCGCCGTGGACGAAGCGGGTAACTCCCTCGCGTGGCGCACTCACCTGAAAGAAGTGCTCCGCAGCGAGCAGGCCCGGCCATAGCAAGTGGCCTCGCCAACGCAGATCCAGGTTGGGCGTTGCTCGGACTACCTTAGCCCGCACCCGGTAGTCGCTGCCCTCCGGCAGGCTCACGTCGAGCGCCAGCTCCTGACCGACCTCCAGGCTGCCCGTGACGGAGGTAATGAACGGATTCCATTCCGCGTAGCGCCGAAAATCCGTGAGGATGCCGTACACGTGCGTGACGGGCGCGTTAATCTCAATCTCCGTGCGCAGTTCAGTTCGGCCCATAGCGTGCGGAGCTTGGACTTACTTCCCCAGAAAGGGCTTGGGTTCGCGGCGTTTCTTCACGGCGGCCATGGCCTCGTCGATCGAGCTGTCTCCGCGCAGGCAAGGATAGCAATCCAAACGCTTGTTCGCACCGCATCCGAAGCGGCGCGACAGCTTGGCCAGCAGGCTGAGTGAGCGCTTGTCGCCGACCTCGTGCGCGCGCGGCAACAGCTGCTTGTTCTGCTCACACGTTTGCGCGATGCGCAGGTCGAGCGCCACTGACAGCTCCGGGGATGCTTTGGCCCGGACCTCTTTGCTGAAAACCAGCGATCTAGCCAGCTCGGTGGCGCTGTTGCGCGCGACTGTCCCGGTCCACATCTCGTACAGTAGATCGGCGCTCAGGCTGCCGGGACCCTCCGCCATGGCGGAGAGCGCCAGCGGTGCGGTCAGCGGATCCTCTGCGGCTCGTCGGAGTTCGGCCAAGCTGGCTGCGTCCTTGAAGAGGCCCGGATCACGCACTAGCTTCTGGCTCAAAGCGGAGATCTGTCCAAGCTCTCGCTGGCGCCGAGAGGAAGCGAGCTTCAAGGCCTCGTCCTTCGTGAGCTCCTCGGCTCGCCGCGCTTCTAGCGCCTCTGCATCGGCGCCGGGAGCGGGCGTCGCTGTCGGCTTCCCGTCGTCCCGGGCAGGCTTGGGCGGGAGGGGAGCCTCCTCGGGCGGCGCGGCGTTGGCGCTGGGTTCAACCGCGACCGATGCCGCTTGCTCGGGGCGCGAGATGGAGGCGGCTGTGAACGCCGAGCCGAGCGCCAAGAGCAGCACCATCGGGACGAGCAAGCTCCAGAGCGGCACCTCACCGCCCGCAAACCGCACCCGTTGGCGCAGCGCGGCGAGTAGCGACGGAGCGCCCAATTCGCGCGGGTCACTCGCTGGGAGGAACGCACCCAGGTGGTTCACGATCGTTCGTTCGGCCGGCTCGGAGTCGCTGATCTGGCTTGGAGCGTAGCTCTCCAGCGGCGCGCCACCGAAGGGCGCCGGGACGGGCACGCTTGGGGGCGGCGGTGGCGGCGGGAGCGGTGTGGACGGCAGCGGAGTCGGCATGGCCAGCGGGGCTGGTGGGGGCACCGAGGGCGGCGGCGGCACGTAGGGCAGCGGGGGGCGATTGGAGTCGCTGAGCGAAACCCGCTGCATGGCCTTGAGGCGCTCTTGAATGTCCTGATCGATCTGGGTGACGGCGGGAGAGTGCGGCAAATCCTCGTAGTTCGGCAGCCGCCGCACCGTGGGCTCCTCCGATTCGCCCAGAGGCCGCGGCTCCGGCAGCCGGATCTCCAGCGGCTCAGTGGCGGGCGGTACGACAGACCAGCCCGAATCCACGAGGGAGGCGCGAAGGTCTTTGGGGTCGGGGCCCCGTTCGCTCATGCGCCGAGGAGGCTAGCACGGCCTTCAGCGCCACCGCGCTAAAAGGCGCGCTAGGACGAGCTCGGCACGACGCCCTCGTAGGCGCGTCGATCGGACTGGCTCACTTCGGGCTCGGGCCGAGCCTCCGTTAGCTCGGGCCCCCGCAGTATGGAGTCCGCATTTTGAGGGACGCGCCGGAGCACGTGATCGTGCCCGACGCAGGCCAGGGTCGTATAGCCCTCAGCCACGAGCTCTTCGCCAGCGCTACCCGCCTCGGGTCGCAGCAACCGATAGTCGAAACGCATCTGAACGCGCTGCAGGTCGGCCAGTCGTGTCTCGATACAGAGCAGCTCATCGAAACGAGCGGTGCGACGGTAGCGGACGTGCGCCTCGACGACGGGAAGATGGATCCCTAGCTCTGTCCAGGAGTGGTAGTCCAGCCCGCGCCGGCGCATGTATTCCACCCGACCGACCTCGAAGTACGAGATGTAGGTGCCGTGGTGGACGATGCCCATCAGGTCTGTTTCACCGAACCGGACGCGAACCGTGTAGCGGGAAACACAGTGGACGGGGAGCGCGCCTTTCAACTGGCGCGGGAAGCTACCTAGGGCAGCCGGGCTTTCGCAAGCCCCGGCTGCTGCTTGGTGCATAACGCAGCGTATTCTGCCGGAATTTGCTGGTCGCTTTCCGGCTAGACTAGCCCCGCATGTTCCGTACTTTGGTGATTCAGGAAGGGAGAGCGCCGGTCTGGGTCGAGGGCGTGGCGGGCGTCGAGGCCCCCGCGGAGGGCGCTCGGATGTGGGTCGACCTGGAAGCGCCGACGGAAGGCGATCTGACCCTGCTGCGGGAACGCTTTGGGCTGGACCCGATCGCCCTGGAGGATTGCGCCCGCGTGGACCTACGCCCGAAGCTCGAGGAGTACGACCAGCACCTGTTCATCGTGCTGCATCGCTTGATCGCTGACCCTGCACTCCCTTCCGAGATTTTCGGGGTCGAGCTGCACGCGTTTTTGGGCGACGACTACCTGCTGACCATCCACGACGCCCCCATGCCCGAGGTCGAGGCCATCCGCTCGCGGCTGGCCCTCGAGGGCAACCAGCGGAGCCGAAGCCTTGCCCATACTTTCTCTCTGATCTGCGAGCGGCTTGTCTCCTGCAACTTCGCGGCGCTCGACCACCTGTTCGACTCGATTGAGGCCATCGAGGATTCGGTGCTCAAACAGGAGGACGACGACGCGCTCCCCGAGCTGTTCGCCGCCAAGCGCCAACTGGCTGCCGCGCGGCGGCTCGTAGTTCCCCAGCGTGAGGTCGTGGCTCAGTTGCTCGAGACCGGGCCTCGCTTTATCGATGAGCGGTCACACTTGTTCATGCGACGGGTGCTTGACCTGCTGATCCGGATGTCAGAGTCGATCGACACGCAGCGCGACATTCTCAGCAACGTGCTCGACGCCCACTTGTCGATGGTTTCCAATCGCACCAACGCGATCATGAAGAGCCTCACGCTGCTCAGCGCGATCTTCCTGCCGCTCAGCTTCGTTACCGGATTTTTCGGTCAGAATTTCGAGCACTTGCCGTTCAACAGCGGCGTCATGATGGCTGTCGGCATGGCGCTGTGCGTGCTCATCCCTGCTGCGATGATGTTCTGGTTCAAGAGCCGTAAGTGGCTATAGCGTTCGCGGCGCGCGCCGTCGCCTGGCGGGCTGAACTAGCGCTTCAAAACGCGCCGTACAGCTGGGCCCCACCGAGAGACGGAGCGAGGGCGACGCTCGGTTCACTGCTGGGCCCGCTGGTGAGCACGAGGACAAGGCCGCCGGCGACTGCCGCCGCCCCGACCGCGAGCGTGACATTGGCGATGGTCGTGTAGAGCTTGCCTTGATCGATCGTGGATTGCTGGTCCGTGGGGCACTTGCGCTCCGGACACTCCTTGTCGAGCTCGGATATCTTGCTGGCACGAAGGGCAAAAAACGCGCCTGAGGCGCCCAGGCTGGCGATGCCAAGGCCGCCTATCACGTAGCCCGACACGGGGCTCCGACCTAGCGGCTGGGCGCGTGGCGCGACGCTGTCGCCGGCCGCCACCACGGCTTCGGCCTCGAGCACCACCTCGACTGTCTCGCTCTGTTGCTCCACCACCCGGACTGACTTCCGGAAACCCTTGAAACCAGGTGCCTTGGCCTCGATGGTGTGAGGCCCGGGGTCGACTGGCATTGGCGTGTCGATGACCTGGTCTCCAAGACTGACGCCGTCCAGCGCGAAGGTCGCCGCCTCCGCGCCGGCGCCGGCGCCGCGCCGCACCGTGATTTTCGGAATGCGCCGGCGCAACGCCTCGAGGCGTCCTTCCACCTCTTCGGCCACTAGGTCCGCCTTCTCGGCGCGAGCGTCGGCTGCCGCCAGCTCATAGTCGCCAAGCGCGGCGATGAGTCGCCCGAGCTTCTCTTCACAGATCGCCATGTTGAAGCGCACCTGCGGGGTCGACTTAACGGCAGCGACCTCCTTTAGCAGCGAGAGCGCGCCTGCCCAGTCGCCGGCCGTCTGCAAGGAGAGGGCTTGTCCGAACTGGTCCCGCGCTCGCTTGAGCGCGTCAGCGCTCGATTCGGCAGCCGCCTCCTCCGCGCAGGCGAGCGTAGGACAGGTCACGATCGCAGCGGTCACGGCGAAACCCAGCACACCGAGCCAGCGCGAGGCGACGAGCCAAGGCTGGTGCCGGTATCGGGACGGACGACGGAAGAAGACGGGCATGGACATCCTTGGCCGGACGGCAACGGTTGCCGCGACCCATCAATCTACCACGAAAAGCCTAGAGCCAAGCGCGCCTCCCTTGCCTTGCCGGCCCTGGTGGTACCCTTGGCCGCTGTGCCGTCCTTGTCGCCACCGTCCTTGGAGTCGCCGTCGCCGCGCTCGACCTACCGCGCGGTTTCGCGGGTCCTGTGGGTCACGCTCGGGCTCAACCTGCTCGTCGCCGGCAGCAAGATCGCCTACGGGCACTCGGCCGGGGCGCTGTCCATTCGAGCGGACGGGTTTCATTCGCTCACTGACTCGGTGAATAACCTCGTGGGGCTCGGGGGCGTCTACTTTGCGTCCCGCCCGGCCGATCCCGGACACCCCTACGGGCATGCCAAGTTCGAGGTGCTCGCGGCGGGGATCGTCGGCCTATCACTGCTCGCGATGGCCTACGACGTGGTTGCCACGGCGGTGCTGCGGCTGCTGGGCGAGGCGACCCCGCCCCGCCTGGACGCGTTGGCCTTCGTCGTGCTGGCCCTCACGCTCGCCATCAACCTCGTGGTGGCCCGGTATGAGCGGCGCCAGGCCGAGCTGCTTGGTAGCCCCTTTCTGGCGAGCGACGCGGCCCACACGAGCTCGGACGTGCTGGTCACCCTGGGCGTCATCGTGACGGTTGGGCTGGTTCAGGCCGGGCTGTTCGTGCTCGATTCCGTGATGGCGATCTTCATCGCTGGGTTCATCGCTTGGACCGGCATTGGGGTGCTGAGGCAGAACTTGCGCTACCTGGCGGATGCCGCGGCTTTGGAGCCCGCCGCCGTGGAGGCGATCGTGCTGCGAGTCCCGGGGGTTGCCAGCACCCACAAGATCCGCACGCGCGGGGCGCCCGGGGACGTCCACGTCGATCTACACGTCCAAGTGGCTCGTCACCTGGACGTGGTGATGGCGCACCGGGTGACCCACTGGGTAATCGACGCGATAAAGCGCGAGATCCCGGGCGTGCGTGACGTCGTGGTGCACACCGAGCCAGCGGCCGAGGGTCAGGCGTTCAATCCGCTGCCTGAGACCCTCGGGGCCGAACTTCAGTCATGACGCGGCGAGCGGCTGGATTTCGGCTCTCAGCGCCAGCACCTGCTCGAAGGCTTGCTGTTTGAGTCGAGACACGTCGGCGGTGGTCATGCCCAAGGTGGAGATAGGTGTACCGACCCGGAGTACGCCGCGCGCGAAGCCCGGGCGCCAGTCGTGTTTGGGCAGTGCTCCCTCGGTGCCCCCGAATGCCATCGGCAGTACTTCGGCGCCCGCCTCGATGGCGAGTCGAAACGCGCCGTCCTTGAAGGGTTGCGTCTGCCCGCTTCGGGACCGTGTGCCCTCGGGGAAAATCATCACCGGTACGCCGCGCTCAAGCCAGGCCTTGCACTCGGCCAGCGCGGCCAGCGCTTTGGATGAGCCCCTGTCGACGCCGACGTCGCCGACGAGCCACATGCCCCAGCCGATGAACGGCAACTTGAATAGACTGCGCTTCGCCAGCCATTTCATCTCCCAGGGCACGTGGCAGATCAGAAAGACGTCGGTATGCGAGCAGTGGTTGCTCACGCACACCGTCCGCGGAGCCAGCTTCCGGGGCAGCTCCCCGTGGACGCGGAACCGCCACATGGGGCTGAAGACCGCCGCCGAGTGAGCGACCAGCCGAAGCGCCCGACCGGAAAGCATGCGTCGCGAGTCAAACGGGCGCGTCAGAATGTAGACGGAAGCGACGAACACGAAGCCCAGCGACGCGACCAGGAAGAGCTCGAGGCAGGTGATGATTGCGAGGGCGGTGCGCACGGCTTAGCCCAGCCTCTTGCCGCAGATCGAGAGTGGTTGCAATGATGCCGGCCCATGAGTCCCGAGCTTCGACGGCACGCTCGCCTGCCACTCGCCCTATCTTTCGTGATGCTGCTCATTTCCGCGGCCACGCTGTGGGAACCGCCGGCGGGTCGGCTGAGTTGGTGCTTGGAGGTCGGGCCGGGCCTCGCCATGGCGGCCGTATTGGCCGCCGTCTACCGGCGCCTGCCGCTATCTCACTTCGTCTACCTCTGCGTGTTTCTGCACCTGCAGGTCCTAGTGTACGGGGGGTACTATACGTACGCGCTCACGCCCCTTGGCCAGTGGGCAAGGGAGGCGTTCGAGCTCTCTCGAAATCACTACGACCGCGTGGGGCATGTGGCGCTCGGAGTGTTTCCTGGCTTTCTAGCGCGCGAGGTCCTGCTGCGCTGCACGCCACTTCGGAGGGGCGGCTGGCTCTTCTTCCTGGTTTGCTCGGTGGTGCTCGCCTTCGCGGCGTTCTGGGAGCTCCTCGAATGGTGGAGTACTCTGGTGCTGGCGTCCGATGTTGGCCAGGCCTTCCTCGGCTCCCAGGGCGACATTTGGGACGCGCAGTGGGACATGCTGCTGGCGCTCCTCGGGGCGCTCGTGGCGCTGCCACTGCTTGGCCCCGCCCAAGACCGTTCGATGGCCAAGGTTCCACAGGCGGGCTAGGTGGCTTGCTGGCTCGGCGCTTCGCCCGCCGCGCCTCGGTAACGGAAGGCGAGCAGCGTGACGTCGTCGTCGAGCTCCCGGGCGTGGCTGACGACGGCGCGATACACGCGCTCCAGCAGCGCATCCATCGGTAGATCGGCCGAATTCTTCAGGAGCGAGGTCAGACGCTCGAGACCAAACTGCTCACCGCTTTGGCTGCGTGCCTCGGTAACGCCGTCCGTGTACAGCAGCACGATATCGCCAGCGGCGAGCTGCAGTTGGCTATCCACGGTGTGCCGGCTCACGTCTCGAACGGCGCCGAGCCATGTGCCCGGCGTCGGGATCAGCTCGACCTCGCCCGTTTCCTGGCGATAGACGAGGATCTCCTCGTGCGCGCCAGCGAACGTGAGTCTGCCGCCCGGATCGTAGCGGAGAAGCGTGAAAGTGACGTGTTCCTTGTTACGCAGTCGATTCCGAATGTTGTCGTGGAGCACGGCGTTCAGGGCGTTGACGATCTCGCTGGGCGCCGCGTCGGGGGATTTGCGGGCGAGCGCGCCGACGACGCTCTGCACCATCAGCATGACGAGCCCGGAGGTCAGCCCGTGCCCTGCCACGTCGCCTACCCCAATGAACCCGCCCTTGCCGGCAGGGAAAGCGTCGTAGTAGTCCCCGCCGACCTCGCTGGCCGGCACCATCTTGGCGGCCAGCTCAAGCTCCGGGATCAGCACCTCCCGAGGCAGCAGGCAGGTTTGGATTCGCGCGCCGATTTCGAGTTCCTTCTCGAGTCGCTGCTTCTGAAGCAGATCGATGGCGGCCCGCTCGAGGCCGTCGAAGGCGCGTCCCGTCACCTGCAGCACCGGGCCGACGTACCACTTGACGAAGCCAAGGCTGAGCCCGAGCCCCAAGAGTCCCGCCACCGCCGTCAATACTAGGATGCGCTGACGCAGGTTCCGGCCGGCTTCCAGCCTCAAGGTCGAGGCGACCATCGCGACGCGTCCAACGCTGACGCCCTCGACCGTTTGTTCCGTCCAGGACCAGATGAAGTCCCGGCTGACGTTGACCTGCGCTTCTGGCGCGCCGAAAAGCTGCGCGACCGTCATCGGTAGCTCACCATGCGTGCCGATCACGCGGCCTTGCGGATCAGCGGCCACGATAGCCTGCACGTCCTCGTCCTTGGCGTAGCGCGCAAACGCGTCACTCAACATCGGCTCATCCTTCAAGATGAGCCCGAGCTCGCCACGCGCTGCGACCTCGACCGCGCCGCGCGCCACCTTCCAGCCCAGATCTTGCTGCATGCGTGGCGTCAGCCAGTCAAAGATGTGACCCACGAAGAGGATGACGACCGCGCACAGTGCGGCGACCAAGAGCGCGATGAAGCCTGTGAGCGCCACCTTGAGCCGGGAGCTCGACAGAATGCGCTGCCGCTCCGCTGCAGGGAGCAGCGTAAGGTGATGGGGGGAGACCGAGATAGAGGTTGCCAAGGCTCAGATCTTGATGCGGTTCCGCCCGGCAAGTTTGGCGGCGTAAAGTCGTTGGTCGGCGACCTGCACCAGCGCATCCAGGGTTCGGCCGTCGATGGGGTAGGTGGCGATGCCGCCGCTGATGGTGACGTTGAAGCTGCGCCCATCCCCGCCGTCGAACGTGAGTGCCGCGAACTCGCCCGTCACGCGTGACAAGATTTCGCGTGCGCTTTCCGCCCACTCCCCGAAGAAGGCGATGATGAACTCCTCGCCGCCCCAGCGCCCACGCAGATCCTGCAGGCGGAAGCGCGTGCTCAGTAGCCCGCCGAACGCTGCCAAGACCTTGTCTCCAACGTGGTGGCCGTAGGTGTCGTTGACTAGCTTGAAGCGATCCACGTCCAGCAGACACAAGGACAAGTGGCGTCGTGCTCGCTGGGCCTCCGCTACGCGCGCCAGGACTCCCTCGGTGAAGGCGCGCCGCGTGAGCAGGCCCGTCAGAAGGTCGCGGTTGCTTTGCTCGCGAAACACCCGAGTGCGGTCGAGGCGGACGCGCAGTCGTGACAGCAGCTCGGCAGGTCCGATGTCCAGGGGCAGCATGTCGTCGGCTCCCGACTCGAAGCCGCTGACCCAGGTCTCTGTGGAGGCGCGTGCGCGCACAAGAATTGGCAAGTCGCGCCAGCGCAGGGTCGCCCGCACCAGCTTGCACAGCAGGAGCCCGGCGTCCTGCTGTTGGTCGACCACGAGCGC
>JANNWK010000240.1:0-1589 GCA_031408355.1 Myxococcales bacterium | reverse complement strand
ATCACGCTGACCGGGCAGGCCTGTGAGTCGTTCAAGTCGACCCCGGGTTCCAAGCTGAACGTGAGCTTCCCGTGTAAGGTCGCCAAGCCGAGGTAGCCGCTAACGGCGCTTTTCGAAACCCAAGCGAGCGGAAAGCGCCAGCCCGCTCGCCAGATTTCGCGCCATCTTGAGGGCCATGCGCGGCCTTCTCTCGAGTCTCGGGTTGTCCTTCGTGGCCCTGGTGAGCTGCAGCGACGGCGCTTCCTCCGGAGCGCGTGGCGACGGCGGGCCCAGGGGCGCGAACACCGGCGCGGGCGCCGTCAGCGCCGGCGGCACGAGCGCGGCCGGCGGCAGCACGCCCGGCGCTGGCGGTACGGGAAGCGAGCTGGCCAACTGCCCTGCGGGGCCCGGGCGATTGCTCGACGATCTCGAGCGCGAGGACTACTGGGGCTTCTGGTACACGTTCAACGACGCCAGCGCAGGCGGTGTGCAGACGCCCGCGGCTCCGTTCATCCCGGAACTGGACGGGCAGCGCGCTAGCCAAGTAGCACGCACCACGGGCCGCGGTTTCAGCAAGTGGGGGGCGGGCATCGGACTCAGTTTGAGCGGCGTGCGCGGTTGTTACGATCTCGGGAGATCCGCGGGCATCTCGTTTGCGGCCCGCGGCCCCGCCAACCTGCGCTTCACCGCCACCCTGCCCGGCTCGCTCCCGCTCAGCGATGGCGGAACCTGCGATCCTGAAGCGGGCGACTGCTACGACGTGCATGGCTACGATCTCGCGATCGCTCCGGGCTGGAACGACTACCAGCTCAGCTGGGACAAGCTCGGCCAAGCCGGCTGGGGCGTGCCGGTAGCGTTTCAACCCTTCGCCATCCTGAGCGTGCAGTTCTCGGTCTCGGCTGGCGCGAGCTTCGACTACGCCATCGATGACGTCCGCCTGCTCGAGGGCGAGTACCTGCCCCCGAGCGGCGCAGGCGGGGGCACCGGAGCTTCAGGCTCGCCCGCGACCGGTGGCTCGCAAGGCACGGCGGGCAGCCCGCCTGTCGTGGAGGGGACGTTCGGTGAAGCGGTCAGCGCCGAGCAGTTCAACCAGATGTTTCCGGACCGCAACTCCTTCTACTCCTACGACGGTTTGCTGCAGGCGACGACGAAGTTCCCTGTCTTCGCGGGCCAGGGGGAGCTTGCGACTCGCAAGCGCGAAGCGGCGGCCTTTCTGGGCAATGTGGCGCGAGAAACTGGCGATCTGCGCTTCGTGGAAGAAATCGCCAAGCCGCACGCCTACTGCGACACCGGTCCCTTTGCGACGCAGTGGCCCTGCGCAGCTGGCAAGAGCTACTACGGCCGCGGGCCCATTCAGCTGTCTTGGAACTACAACTACGGCGCGGCGGGCGATTACCTGAAGCTCAACCTGCTGGCGAACCCCGATCTGGTGGGCACGAGCCCCTCCGTTGCGTGGCAGACGGGACTCTGGTTCTGGACGACCAGCAAGCCTCAGGGCGCAAGCTGCCACGACGTCATCACGAGCGGCCAGGGCTTCGGCGCCACCATTCGCATCATCAATGGACCCCAAGAGTGCGGCGGAGCTTGGCCCGAGGCCGTCCAGCAGCGAG
>JANNWK010000239.1:0-5935 GCA_031408355.1 Myxococcales bacterium | reverse complement strand
CCCAGCACCTTGTCCACGCGGTACTTGCCCGCCAAGATGTCGCCCTCGTTCACGCTCATCGGCGCCTGCCCGTTCCTGCACTGCTGTTCATACTGACACCCTGGCCGGTCGAGCTTCAGACTCTCCCGGTGGCCTGGGGCGGTCAAGCGGGCGTCGAAGCGGTAGGGCCCGGAAACCTGGGTTCCTGCTGAAAGCCAGCACGCCGTCGCGACGCGGAGCCGCCACGACCTTGAAGTGGACCCCGAAATTCGGACCCGTAGCTAAGGTGGTGTTGGGTGGGGCCTGCTCCTGACCAGAAGGAGCAAAAAACGATAAGAAGCACCCGTACCCGACACAGCCCAGCGTTCAAGGCCAAGGTCGCCCTGGCGGCAGTCCGCGAGCAGGAGACCGTGCCCGAGCTGGCCCGGCGCCGGTCCGGCGCGAGTCGCGGCGTGCAAGCTGAAGCCGGCTTCGCGCACCGAAAGTGGCGCGTCGATGAGCACGCCGGAGTCGAGCGTGATGACGCGCCTTCTCTCGAGGTAACCCAGGATGCGGGTGCGAGCGACTTGAAGGGCGTCGGCCACATCGGTGGTCGGGAGACGAGGCAGCTGCCGCCAGCCCCATATTGCGCTGGTAGCCGACGATTCGGTAGCCACGACGCTGGCCGACGCGATCGATGCTGCTAAGCCTGAAGTCAAGGAAGCCCTGATGACCCTCGCCGAAAAGTGGAAAGCCGAAGGCGAAGCTCGCGGCGAAGCCAAAGGCAGAGCCGAAGGCAAAGCCGAAGGCAAAGCCGAAGGCAAAGCCGAAACCCTGCGCAAGCTGCTGGCGTTGAAGTTTGGGGAGCTGCCGGAGGCCATGGCGCTCCGCCTAGCCAGCGCGCGCGAGGCTGAGCTGGATCGCTGGATCGAGCGCGTGCTGACGGCCGACACGCTCGAAGCGGTCGTGGGCGCGTAGCGTCCCGCGCTAGCGCCGCCCCTCGACGACCGCTCCGCCCCGCGTCATCGCGACCACGCGACCCACGTCGGCGAACAGCCTGGTGAACGGCACCTGCCAACCCGGCGCCTCGAAGCTCTTGTGCCAGGGCTCGCCCGGCGCGGACTGCTGCCAGATCGCCCCCACGCCGCCGCCCCAAACCACCCCCGCGCTGTCGATGCCGGCGGTCCACAAGTGGCGGCAAAATCCCGCCCGCCCGTGGTGTGGATCCCGCGCAGCGCCAGGTGATTCAGCTCAACGTCCTGCTTCATGAAGCTCTGCCGAATCGCTCCTCCCGGCACGTTGACGGGGGCTTGAAGAGCGGTGCAGTGCCGCTCTACCCCAAGGGAATCACCTACGCGCGCGTCGTTTGATAACAGCACACCCCGGGGACGGCCCCGTTGAGTCAGCAGCCCCTTTCCCCAGATACTTGCCGTCGGCGCTGGGCATGACTACTGAAGCTTGAGCCATATTGTCGACAAAACACTTCGCCGGCGCTCGGGCGTCTTGTCGCGTTCGCATCGGAACGAGATCGCTCGCGTGGGCCCGCTGTGGCTGGTCGGCGCTAGCTGCGGCTGCGGCCGTGGCTTGCATCTACGACCCAGATAGCCGCTGCGGCCCGCATATGGCCGTATCTGAGATCGGGGCTTGTGTGTGCGTCGAAGGCTACGTGTCGAGCGGCACGGAGTGCGTCACGTGCCCCGAGCACGAGCGGGTGCAAGGCGACGGCTGCGTGTGTGTCGAGGGCTACGAGAGATCCGGTGACGGCGAAAGCTGCGCGCCGATGGCGACGTCGGGACCCGGCGTCGCGTGCAGCGACGGGCTGCCCTGTCGTGATTCGGCCTTTCCGCACTGCGCGCAGGCCAGCAACGGCGATCAATACTGCACGAGCCTCGGCTGCAGGACGAGCGCTGACTGTCCGGAAGACTTCGCCTGTACCAGTAGCGCCTCGGGCAGCTACTGCCAGCGCTCGCCGCTCGGCATGGCAGCACCCTGCAGCACAGACGACGACTGCGCTAGCTACGAGGCTACTTTTTGCGAGACGCTCATCAGCAACAGCTGCCTCGTTCAAGGGTGCTCGCTCTCGAACGACGACTGCTTCGATGGCTGGGAGTGTTGCGACGCTTCGGCGTTCGGCATGCCGATTCCGATTTGCATCCCGGCAGGAAACTGCCCGTGATGCGCCGCTCGACCTGGCTTTCCTGCTGGCAGCTCGCCGCAGCTTGCCTTGTGGCGGGTGGAGCGCGAGGCCAAGAACCGCGCACCCTAGCCGCTGATCCCGGCGGGTTCTACGGTGACGTGCCCGATGGGGCGAGCGAGCCGGACGGGCCGGCGCTCGAACTCTACGGGTTCGTCGACTTCACGTACACGAAGAACCTGGATGGCCCCGACGTGCCCTACGACAAGTTCCCAGCTTTCGGAACTTTCGCGGTCGGCAACGTGAACCTTTATGCAGCCTCGACCCTCAGCCGACAGTGGCGCAGCCTGCTCGAGGTGCGTTTTCTGTACCTGCCCAACGGTGCAGACGGAGAGTTCAGTGCCAACGGCAGCATCGCGCGCACCGACAACACCGCCAATGACTACAGCGATTTTCAGCGTCCCCTGCGCTGGGGGGGCGTCGAGATTGAGCGCGTATTCCTGGAGTATCAAGCCAGCGAATGGTTGGCGCTGCAGTTCGGCCAGTTTCTAACGCCCTATGGGATCTGGAACGTGGACCACGGCACGCCGACCGTGATCCCGGTGCGCCGGCCATTCGTAATCGGAGAGCGCTTGTTCCCCGAACGTCAGACAGGCATCGAGGCGCATGGCGCCCTGTACTCGGGCGCGACCGCCTTCGGGTATCACCTCGCCATTTCCAACGGTAAGGGACCCGTCGACGAGTACCTGGACCTCGATGACAACAGTGCGCTCTTTGGGCGCCTCTTTCTGCGTGAACAAGCGCTCGGCACGCTTACCCTCGGCGCGTCGGCCTATTACGGCAAGTACACCGATCGAAGCAAGGCCTATCAGCCAAAGCCCGGGGTAACGCCAGTGCAAATCGAAGTTCGCAACGACATCAAGGTGCAGTACGCGGAGCTAGCGTTCGCCGGTGACGCCCGCTGGGAGCACGACGGCTTTGTCGTCCAGAGCGAAGCCGTGATTGATCAGCGCAACTATGTCGACCCCTACCGGCGAAATGATGGCGGCGGCATCGTCGCCGACGAGCTCAGCATCGGCGTCTATGCATTGCTCGGCTATCGCACGCCGTGGTTGGGCGTGATGCCTTACACGATGGCCGAGTACTACAACTTCGCCATCAGCACCCTGTTCCCGCCGACGGTGACGACCTCTACTGGCCTGAACATCCAGCCGGACCCAAGCGTGGTCTTCAAGGTGCAGTATCAGTACGGGCAGCTCGGCACACTGAGCAGCCCCGAGCAGATCCGCGGCACCCTCCATCAGTTTGACGCCCAGATGGCGTGGGCGTTCTGAGCATGCGGCGCCGGCAACTGCTCGGCGTAGGGGTGTTGGCCGGCGGCGCGCTCGTGACGCCCGCAGCTTGGGGACAGGCTGGGGGCGCTCGCCTGGTGATGATCGTCGGACCCCGAAGCCCGCTTCAGAACGTGGACTTGGCCGAGTTGCGGCGCCTATTTGGTGGAGATCCGGTCGCTGACCCGAGCGGACTGAGACTGATTCCATTCAACCACCCACCCCGCTCCCCCGATCGCGTCGGCTTCGATCAGCTCGTCCTGGGCATGGATCCGGAGAGGGTGACCAAGTACTGGACCGATCGAAGGATTCGCGCACAGCCGGGTCCTCCGCGAACCGCCACCTCATTGCGCATGTTGGTAGCTGTCGTGGCCCGATTGCCGGGCGCAATCGGCTACGTGCGACCCGAGTACGTCACCCGCGAGGTCAGAATCATCAAGGTCTCGGGAAAGGCACCCGACGCGCCCGGTTACCCCCTGGTCGTTCCCGGATAAGCAGGGGGCCACCCTGGTGAGGTCTCATTCGGCTCGGCGTTTGCGATGCGCGATGCGCGATGCGCGATGCGCGGTGGTTGCCAGCCAAAAAGCCCGGCACTACGCTGGCGCCGTGCTGCGACGCGAAATACTCTGGGTGCTTGCGGTGAGTCCGTTCGGCTGCAAAAGGCCGGACCCTGGGGCGTCGGGCTCGGCCGGGCAAAGCCCGCGGTTACGCATCGCCGTCGTGCCCAAAGGAACGACGCACGAATTCTGGAAAGCGGTGCATGCTGGCGCCGTGAAATCCGGCATGGAATCCGGCGTGGAAATCATCTGGAAGGGGCCCCTGAAAGAGGACGACTTAAAGTCGCAGATCGACTTGGTCCAGAGCTTCACGGCCCAGGGCGTTTCCGGCTTGGTCCTCGCCCCTTTGAACGACACGGCGCTTGCGCCGGCCGTCAAGGCCGCGGTGCACGGGGGCCTGCCGGTAGTCGTGTTCGACTCCGACTTGAAGGGGAGCGAGCACACAAGCTTCGTCGCCACCGACAACCGCGCCGCTGGTCGCCTCGCAGGCGAGAAGCTGGGGGCCCTGCTCGGCGGCAAGGGCAACGTGGTGGTGCTGCGTTACCAGGAGGGCTCGGCCAGCACCCACCACCGCGAGGAGGGATTTCTGGAAGCCATCCGTAAGTTCCCGGAGGTGAAGGTCGTAAGCGAGAACCAATATGGTGGAGCCACCACCGAGAGCGCCTTCTCTGCCAGCGAAACGCTGCTACTGGCGCAAAACGCTGGCAAGGGCCAGCTCCACGGCGTCTTCTGTCCAAACGAGTCGACGACGTTTGGCATGCTGCTAGCACTCCAGAAGGCGGGCCTGCCCGGCAAGCTTCGCTTCATCGGCTTTGACGCTTCGGCCAAGCTCGTCGAAGGGCTCCGCCAGGGCAGCATCGACGGGCTCGTGCTGCAGGACCCGTTCAACATGGGCTACCTCGCCGTAAAAACGATGGTGGCGCACTTGAAGAAGCAAAAGGTCGAGGCGCGCATCGACACGGGTGCTCAGCTGATCGATCGGACCAACATGGCCGAGCCCAACATGCAGGCACTCTTGTCCCCACCGCTGGAGCAGTGGCTCGGCGCCAACCGTTGAGCTTGACGCGCCAGGCGGCTGCCTAGCTAGATCGCGGCGAAAAATGCGACCTGCGCAGAAATCAAGCGTCAAAGGCGCGCCAGGGGAAGGCCATTCTCAGCGCAGATGAAGGCTGGGACTCAGACGAAAACGGCAGCCAGAGCAAGCGGTGGGTTCGTGTGGCGCTCGCAGATTGATGAGATGGATTCGGGGACGAACGCGCGCACGACTTCTGCCATCGCTTCCCCCTTGGCTCGCCGCCGACTACTGGCGAAGCGACGCTCACGACCCTGTTCAGGAGCTTTCGCGGACGCGGCGGGTCATTCCGACGAATCCGCCCAAACATTGGCGTCGAGAAACTCGACCGATAGGCGTACCGCCAGCAGTCCGCGGCGAGCGAGCAAGCCGCGCACGCGGCCAAAGCCGCAATCGCGCCGAGTTGCTCAGCCTTCGCCGTCCAGCAAGCTGCGCACGCGGCCAAAGCCGCAATCGCGCCGAGTTGCTCAGCCTTCGCCGTCCAGCAAGCCGCGCACGCGACCATAACCCGAGCCATGGCGGGTGGCGGTGCGTTAGCTCAGACGACACCCCGCCGTCGGAAATCGCTCGAGTCGCGCTTTTACGGTCCCAAGTTTTCGTTGAGCGACGATTTTCGTGAGCGACGATTTTCGTGGACAGGTTTGCAGAGCAAGCTGACTCCTCGAAGCTCGCTTGCGCGCGCATGCCTGCTTGCCGCGCGTCAGCCGCGCTGGGGCGTGCGATCGGCAACAGCGCTGACTTCGTGCGCGATTTTGCGCGCGAAACGCGCTGCTGGTGGCTGTGAGGAACTCGAATATCGGCGTGTTCTGGAACAAGGATGTCAGCGCTCTGCTCAATGGTCGGCGCACGAGTGTGCACGGATGCCGAGCTCGTGGCGCGCCTG
>JANNWK010000238.1:0-4368 GCA_031408355.1 Myxococcales bacterium | reverse complement strand
CGCCGCCGAAGAGGCCGATGGCCAGCTGAAAGCCGCCGCCATCTCCACCTCGATGATCTTCGATCACTTCACGCGCATCCTGACGCGACCCACCACCGGCGAACATTTCTTGGACACCAGCTATAGCCCCGAACGGACGCCCGTCTTCCGCTCGAATGATCAGGCATTGGTGGTGAACGGCGAGCCGAACGGGGTGGCGCTGATTCAGCGGCTGCTGGTGCCAGACGGCTCGCAGGGCATCGGCACCGACGTACTATTCGGTGGTCGCCCCTTGTTCAACGAACTCGACCGCTCGAAAGGCTATTACGCGACCGCCTACGACGCCTGGGTCGGCTCGTATTACGACAAGACGCTGGTCACCGACCTGCTCACTGATGGCGAGGACCGCTTCATCAGCACGAGCCGCGACGACTTCGCGGACGGGCGCTACCGCAACATCAGCTTCGCCACCATTTTCCCCGAAGGCGTCCGGCGCATCATCGCGGCCTCCCTCACCGACGAGCAGGCACAGCTGGGCTGGCACGTGGAGAGCAGCGGTGGCGTCCCCGTCGTGGACCGCGCAGCAAGCCCTCTGGCTGGTCTCGGCTACCGCTCCTTCTGGCCCGCCGCGGGTCCCGAAGTTTGCTGGCGCAGGACCGGCTCGCTCATTTGCACGGAGTACCCGACCGAGACCGTCATCGACGGCGACTCACCCCCCGAGTCCTTGCCGATCGACCCCGAAGTTGGCTTCGAGGTCCAAAAGTTCATTGTCTTCTGGGCAATGGTGAATTTACCCGAAAGCTGGAAGCGCGACTGGGTCGATCAAATGCGGATCTTCCGACTGGGCTCAAATTCCAGCCCGCTGTTCCCGCTCGCCGAACAGGCGATCTGGGTGAACCCCTTGGGTGGCGAGTCGTACATCGCCCACCGGCAGGGTTTGGAGACCATCGACGGTCGCAGCGTGGACCGCGGCATTGCAGCCCGAGTGCTGGACTGGATGAGCCTGCTGACCGCGCAAGCCTACGAGGTGACCGGTACAGATCCCGTGACGGGCGGACTCCTTTATGCCAAGTATCCCGACGACTTGGCGTGTCCCGATGGTGTTTCTCAGTGCGTCGGGCAGCCCGTGGTCAGGTCGGCGCGCTTCGTGGCACGCGTGAAGGGCTACCAGGGACTGCTCGACTACATGCACAACGTGACCACGACTTTCGGCTTCGATGATCCCAGCTTGCGAGGAATAGTTCAGTGAAGAAGAGTTCTTTTTTGGGAAGAGTGGGGACCCTCGTCTTGGCGACCTGCATCGCCGGCACCTGCTGGGGATGCAGCAAGAAGAAGGACGAGGACACGAAGGCGACGCCAGAGAAGGCGGAAGCCAACAAGAAGAAGAAGCCGCAGGGCGACCGCTACGCGGATGGTAAACGCCTGGAGTCGGCGCTCAAGGACTGGACGAAGCGCTGGAGCGAGACCGAGGAGTTGCCCGCCTGTGACCCGCTACTCAAGGACGCAGCGGAGCTTGAGCTATGTAAGGCGGCGGCGGCGGCAGTCAGCACGCTCAAGGCGTCCGTAGCCAAGGCTGAACCGGTGAGCGTGCTGGTGCATGCCGCAGCCGAGGTCGCGCTCGCGACGGAGAACGCTTCCGAGAAGCTGCGTTTCGCTTCAATGGCGAAGCTTCAGGCGGAGCGCAAGACGACGCCTGCGGGCAGCGGCACGCCGACGGCCAAGCTGGCGCCCGGCACGCTCGGCGGCGCCCCCACCAAGGCCCGACCCACGGGATCACCGCCGTTCATGAAGCCCGGCGCCTCCGCGAAATTGGCCGACAAGCACAAGCTCGACGCCAAGACCGAGCCCGCTGTCCCGGCGGATCCGGGCATGCTCGTCATGCAGGCCTATTCGCGCGTCAACCGCGCCGCGCTGCGCTATCTCAGCCAGTTCCTTCAATTCGGTGCCTTGCCCACCCGTCAGGTCGCGTTTGCGGAGCTGGAGGGCCTAACGAAGCGCAAGGAAAATTGGCCGGCGCTGGGCCGCACGCTGCGTGAGGCGTCGATGGCTGAGAACGATCCGGACCTGCAAGGCAAACTCAAGCTGCTGGCCCCCAAGCTGTCGCGGCGCCCGCCCGGTGCGCCCGGCGCGCCACAGGTCCTTCCACCCGGTCATCCTCCCTCGCCGCCTGGCGATCCAGGCGCCGGTACGGCGGCGCCCGCACCACAGAAGTAGCCTATCGAGCTCAGGTAGGCTTTAGGTACCCGCGCTGAATGAGCTTCAGGAGCAGGCCTGTGGCCTCCAGGTCCGGCTCCCGGACGGCGTCGAGAAATCCGTCGAGCCCATCGGCGACGAGCGCGGCCTCGAGCACGTCCAACTCGTTATCCTCAAGGTCACGCAGGTGCACAGTGAGCGGCGCCTTGAGGACGAAGCCGGCTACTTGCGCGGGAAGCTTGCCGCGTAACTGCTGGAACTCGTCCTGCTGTCGAAAGGCTTCCATCAGCACTTCTTGGGCGCTGTAGTCGACGGCCTCGTCGAACACGCGCGTCGTGTCCGGTGGATCCAGTGCAAAAGACCCGGTTTGCCAGCCCAGCATGCGATACAGCGTCTTTAGGGTCGGAGCCTCCGTCGCCGGCTCAAGCTCCGCCAAGCGAATGCGACCATCGTTCAGGTAGATGCGTCCCTCGCGGCCGTTGGAGCGAAGGACCAACACGCCAGCCTTGCGGGAAGTACCAAAGAGCTGAAGCAGATCCGGCAGCGGGATCTCTTCCAGATTGCCCGACATACGCGGAGCCTCTTCGGGCGATCGATTCTGCTGCTGGCGAGCGGTCTCACGTCCCACCGCCATGGCCTTAAGATCTGCGCGGGCTTCGGCGTCCTGAGCCGCCGCAACCACTTTCAGAATGTTCGTGCCGACGAGAACGCGATCACCCTCGCGCAGCGTGCCCTGCTGCACCTTCTCTCCGTTCACGAACGTGCCGTTGGTTGAACCGAGATCTTCGATGCTGATCGTACCGTCGGACAACGCGATGCGCGCGTGCTTGCGCGACACCATTTCCTCCACCAACACCATGTCAAGTTCACTCGAGCGACCGATGATGAGCTCCTGACCCTCGACCAGCGGGTACTCCCCACCTTGGTACTTGCCCGAGATGAAGCGAAGCGCATAGCGCGGTTCGCTCTTGTCCTCGCCGGTACTGGCCGGCGCCTTCTTGGAAGCCATGGGGGAGACCGCTGCCGTTGTAAGTCGCTACCGGAAAAACTCTAGGACTTTGAGCCAGATAGGGTCAAATCGTTCTCGAAGAGGTGCTCGATTGGCCGGCTCCATGGCCGTTAGGCCCTGGCCTGGCGCCCGGAAACCCCAAGAAAGCCAGCTGCCCAGCCCGGTTAGGCGGGCGGCGCCGGGCCCCGCTTTACCAACTCGCCCGCGACGGGCGGCGAGGGGCTCTGACCGACACGGGCGCCGAGGGGGTCGCTCGCCAATAGCAGCACGGTGAACGTAGCGCCTTGTCCCGGTCGAGACATCACCTCGATGCGACCGCCCATTTCCTCCACGACGCGCTGACTGATGGCCAATCCGAGTCCAGTGCCTCGATCCTTGGTGGTAAAAAACGGCACGAACAGGTTCTTGAGAACTTGAGGCGCGATGCCTGGTCCCGCATCGCTGACGGAAACCTCAACCCACTCGCCGAGCGGCTCCGAGGTGAGCGCAGTCAGTGGCTGCGAATGAACCGCTGTCGTGACGCGAACGGTCCCACGCCCACCCATAGCCTGGATCGCATTCCTGACGAGGTTGATGAGAACCTGACGCAGCTGCTCGGCATCGGCACGTACCGGGGGCACGAGCTCCGACAGGTCCGTGACGATCTCACACTCTTCAGCGCGATCCGAGGCCAGCACGGTAATCGTCCGGCGCACCACCGCGTTGAGATCGACGGCGCCAAGCTCACCCTTCGACGGTCGCGCGTAGTCGAGCACGGAGCCGACCACGCGATTGAGGCGGTCGACTTCCTCCAGAATGATCCCGACGAACTCCTGCTCAGCACCACTCAGCTTCGAGCTGTCGAGAGGATCGCTCAAGAGTTGCGCGGCTCCTTTGATCGCGCCCAGCGGGTTCTTCACCTCGTGCGCCAGGCCGGCGGCCATCTGCCCGAGAACCGCCAACCGGTCACGCTCCTGCATGCGCCGATACTGGTGCGAGTTGTCGATCACCACGCCGATCTGAACCGCCAGCGACTCGAGCAACACGCCTTCATCCGATGAAAAAGCGTCGCGAACCCGATCGTCAACGAGCAAGAGCAGCCCAAGCAGCTCCTGTCGCTCACCCCAAATCCCAAGGCACACGCCGGTCCGAAATGGGCCGAGCAACTGCGCGGAAGTGAGCAGCCGCTCGTCGGCTTCAGCTTCTCG
>JANNWK010000237.1:0-1748 GCA_031408355.1 Myxococcales bacterium | reverse complement strand
CGCCTGGACCCCAGCCAGGCCGAGCCGTTGACGCTGTATGCGGGGCGCAAGGCTGGCTACATCAACGAAAACTTCAGCTTTCGCGGCGCCGCGCAGGTGCGGGCGGCCGAAAATGATCCGTGGAAGGTTTACCAGCGGATGATGAGCAGCGCGCCTCCAGGGCCCGGCGAGGCGGGCGGGGCGCTCGCTGAGCTTGTCGTGAAGCGACGCCAAAGCGTGAACGACTTGGTGCGGGGCGAGCTCCAGGAGCTGCTCAGATTGCCCGCGCTCAGCGCCGACGATCACCTTCGCCTGCAGCAGCATTTCGATGGTATTCGCGATCTCGAGGTCGACATGGTGGGTAGCGGCCTCGCGCAGGTGGAGTGCAAGCTGGACAGCGCCCTGGCCGGCCGTGCCCAGGCCGTCGGCGGCGTGGCCGCGGACAACGACCGAATGGTCGAGGTCGTGCGCCTGCAACTGCGCCTGCTCGGTCTTGGCCTGGCCTGCGGCTACGCGCAAACCGGCACGCTCCAAATCGGTGATGGCACCGACGCGACGCGCTACGAAATCGACGGCGTGCGCCTGCCGAGTCATCATCACCTCTCCCACCGCATCAATGGCGACGGCTCGGACGGCACGCCCATCCCGGATGCGGCGGTGCTGCACTCCAAGATCGATCGCATGTACGCCGGCCTCTTCGCCGAGTTCGTCGACCAGCTGAAGGCCTACAAGACGCCCACCGGAACCCTGCTCGACGAGGGCTTCTTTATGTGGACCAACCACATCGCCAACGGCGCGCACCAGCTCCAGAATATCCCGATCGTGATCGCCGGAAACGCCGGGGGCGCGCTGAAGAACGGTCAGTTTCTCGACCTCAAAAACGGCAAGAACCATCGGCGTTTGCTGACGACCCTGGCCACGGCCGCTGGCCTTCTGGGTCCGACGGGCGAGCCGCTCACTGACTTTGGCGACGAGCGCCTCGACGGCCGCGTGCTGAGCGAGCTGATGACCTGAGGCGAAGTCACAGCGAGGTGGTTCTTTGATTTGGGGGGATGCGGCTTCAGCGCGGCTGCTGCTACGCTCGGTCGCGCGATGAGCCAGGCCACGCCACTGATTCTGCTCCCCCACGGCTAGAAGCCATGTTCCTCGAGCTGGACGCTGCGCCTCGTCGCATGAAGCTGGTTTTCCAGCTCGCGCGCGAGCTTGCGCAGGCGCCTCAGAAAGTTGAGCTCGCCCAAGCGCTGACGCTGAATAGGGAGCGGCCCTTGATGGGACTCAAGGGCACACATGGGCTGTACGGGTCTGAGGAGTGGTGGGCGAATATACTCAGCGGCAGGCTGAAAACTCAGCGAGTGTCCGGCATTGTAGACAGCACGTACTTCGCCGGACAGGACTCAAGATGGGGCAATGAAGTAAACAGTTTCAAGCTCAAGGTCGACGGTCAAGACGCCCTAAAAGAGAGCATCTATTGCGAGGCCAAAGCCGATCGAAAACGCTTTGTCCCCGGAGCGTTCGTCATGCTGGCCTACGCCTTCGATGAACTGAAGAAGCAACCCGCCGAAGATGGCAGCGTCAACTACTCGAGAGTAGTTCTCGAAATGGCTGTCTCCATCGACTGATGCGAGAACGGCTCCGTTCGTTCGCATCAAGATTGGCGTCGGTGCTAAGCCAGCTTTGAACCGTGGCAAGCTCACCGGCTGGCGTAGTACCCCAAAAAGACCGCTGGCTGGAGGGCCTCCCAGCAGGCAGTGGCGATTTCGCACGTGGGC
>JANNWK010000236.1:0-4418 GCA_031408355.1 Myxococcales bacterium | reverse complement strand
CCGGTGCCCAGGTCGATCACGTGAATGAAGTGCGATACCGCATTCTTCCAGCCCGAGGCAGGCACCGCTTCGTCCACCAGCACCGTAGTGACGGACTGAGCCACGTAAACGACGGTCTTGTCCGGTGAGAACACGATGTTGGTGGGGGGACCAAACACCGAATTCGAAAGCGGCAGTTCGGTAGCGACCTTCACGGGCGTTGCCGGAGCCGTCACGTCGTAGAATACGACCTTGTCATTGCCGGGCGGGCTGAAGACTTGCGCGCCCAAGTCGTTCCAGGTGACCTTCTGGTCCAGAGCGATGACCAAATAGTTCGGGGCGACGTCTGCCTCGCCGCCTGCGCCTCCTGCGCCGTCTGCGCCGCCTGCGCCGCCTGCGTCGCCTGCGCTTCCTGCGTCGCCTGCGCCGCCCATTCCGGCCATCGCCGGGTTGCCACTCATTCCGCCTCTTCCGGCCATCGCCGGGTTGCCACCCATTCCGCCTGATTCTTTAGGCGAGTCCGTATCAGAGCAGCCTGCTAGAAGCAGCACGCCGCAGCACCCCAACCAAAATCTGTTTTTAGACATGTGTATTCCTACCCGCTATCGCGCGACTCGTTAGGATCGCGGCTTCATGAAGAGCCGGGCACGTGCCGCTCAAGACTGGCACACGCCCCCGCGGCAAGGTCGACCGAGGGTCTGCCCATCAGGCAAGAAAAGTGATCGCAGAATCACTTTTCCGGGCGGGCAGGTCGATGGCCAGCCCCTCATCGACCCCTGATCAGCCCAGGTCGAGCGGACCTTGTAGCCAGCCGAGGGCTTCACCTCGGACATCGCCGAAGCTCGGGTCCATGATCCCGTAGGCGTGAAGGATGCCGAGGAGCAGATCGGTATTGCTGCGATCTTGACCACGGAAGTCGAGGTACCGCCCTGTGCTCAGCGCGCCAGCGGCGCCTCCGATCAACATCATGGGGATGTCCTCCTTACTGTGTGTGGCTCCGGTCGACAGTTCATTGACGCACAAGATGCCAGTGTTATCGAGCAGCGTCTTGCCGTCGGGCTCGACCACCGACTTTAGCTTTTCGATCATGTAGGCGACCATGCTGGCATACCAGCTGTGGATGATCTCGAGCTTGGGGTCCGAGGCGTGCGCCAAGTCGTGATGAGTTGCTCCGCCAGCTCCAATGTGACCGAAACCCACGCGGTTGCCCGCCATGGACCACTGCATGGTGCTCACGCGAACCAAGTCACAACTGAAGGCCATGGCCAGTAGGTCCATCTGGGCCTTGCCGATGGGCTCGAACAGGTCACCGGTGCAACCCATGATGCCGTTCGGGCCGCTCGACGTGCCTTGCTCTTCCTCCTTGCAGGGCCGCCCGGACGGCAGCGTGGCCCCGTCCGGCGGGTGGCACGACGCAAGGTTCGCGATGTCCGCCGGGATGGCGGCGACTTGCAGCTCTAGTTGGCGAATGAGCTGGAGGTGCTCATTCAACCGCCGCTGATCTTCGGTGCCGACCTTGGAAATCAGGCCGGAATAGCTATCGCCTACGTAGTCCAGCACGCTGCGCCGCTTCGCAAGCTTGCGCTGCGCCGCGGCAACCTGCTCTTCGGCAGTACCGGGCCCCCCGGGAGTTGGCATCCCCGTAGCGAGGGCGCCAAACAAATCCTTGAACGCCTGTTGCGGGTTGCTCTCGACGTGCGCGCCTTCGTACTGCGGGATCTGGTTGTCGTTGTCCGACTTGTCCTTCACGAGCTCTGGAGTCGCCGTGTACTTGTAGTTTACCCGCGCCGACGTGGCCGGGATGTCGGAGACCTGAACGCCAAATTGGTAGGACGGGAAGATGGCCGCCAGCGCACCTTGATACGCAGGCTCTCGGCACAGGCGCTGATCGACGGAATAGTACGTGGGGTTAGTCATTCCCGTACCAGGGGACAGGACCTGTTGCTCGGTACCCCACACGCCGCCCATCGTGTTGTAGCCGCCCGTCGCGATGCCGGCGTTGGCTTGGTGCACGGCAGCGTCCGTCTTGCTGTCCCTGGCGCACTTGTTGTGGAGGCCCGAGAGGATCAAGAGCTGGTCGCGATACGGCGCTAAGCTGGCGTGTAGCCTGCCAAGCGTGAAGTCGGTCACGCCGCCGCTCGGGCGCCAAGCGTCCATGACCGTGCCATTATTTTCGCTCCACAGCAGGAAGCGCCGTGTGGGCTGGGCTGCCTGCGCGCCTGCGGGACCGGGTAGCATGGCGTTCAAGAGGGGCAGCCCAATCGTCACCCCACCAGCCCCGCGGAGGAACGTTCGTCGGTTCACGTACCAGCTCTTCATGGGGTGCCTTTCAATCGAACTTGCGAATGCGATAAACGTCGCTGGTCACGACGTCGAGGTAGATATCTTTCAGCGGCGTACTGCTGGTCGGGGGCGGCACTGTGCCCTTGATGCCGACGAAACACGGGCGGTCCGCCTCGGCAAGCGCCCTACCCAGGCTGTACTGCAACCAGTGATCACTCAGGCACGCTTTCACGCCTGGGCTTTCGGCCAACGCCTTGGAGAGCTCCGCCGGTGAGGCGTAGTCTCCGACGAGGTCCGGGTTGGCGTCCCCGTTGTTGGCGTAGGTTCCGCTTTGGATCGCCGGTGCGGCGTCGATGTCGAGCTGTCGCGGCAGGCCGTCGGCACCGTACCGCTCCAGCACGAAGCCCAGCGGTTCGAGCATGGCATGGCACGTTTTGCAGACGGGGTTACTCGAAGTCACTTCTTCGAAGAACAAGCGCGGTGGCGTGTCTTCTGATCCACCGAAACGCTGATTGAGCGCCTCGATTTTCTCGGGAACGCCGGCTAGCGAGGTCGCGTTGGCGATGGGGGGTGGCACCCCTTCGCAGGCTAAACGCTGGCGAATGAAGCGCCCGCGTCCGATGGGATAGGTTCGGCTCGCGCCAGCAAGACTGACCCCTTGGATCGTGCCTTCGATCGACAACAATCCCGCGAAGGTCAACAAGCCGAAGCGCTGCGCGGCGGGCGGTAGGACGGTTTGCGTGAGCTGCTCGTTGAAGACACCGGGCACTCCGTAGAACGCAGCCAGCTTGGCGTCGAGAAAACCATAATCGGCGCTGAACAGCGCGTTGAGGTCGCCGCCGTTGCGCACCAGGTTCTGAACGAATAGCTGTAGCTCCTGCTTCAGCAGAGCCGGTATCTCTGGCGTGTAGCTGGCATACCGCTCGCTGTCTTTCGGGACGCTTCCGAGGTAGTCGGTGAACAACCATTGGCCGACGAAGTCGGCGAACATGGGCGTCGAACGCTCGTCGAGCAACATGCGTTCCGCGTGGGCTCGGACCCCTTCCGCGCTATCGAGCTCTCCAGCGGCGGCAGCCGCGAACAGCGCCGCGTCCGGCATGCTGCCCCAAAAATTGTAGCTGAGGCGTTGCGCGACCTCGTAGGGGCTCAACCGACGCAGGGCCGGCTGATTGGCGACGCTGTCGGCGACGCCCGCTTCAACGCGATAGAGCAGCGACGGGTGTTGGAGCATAGCCGCCAACACCACCTCGATGCCCGCGGTGAAGCTCTCTGCTTTAGCGGAATCGTAGAGCGTCGCCAGCGACGCCACTTCCTGCGCTTCCAGTGGACGCCGGTAGGCGCGGGCTCCGAAGGTGCCGATGAAGGCACGAGCGCACGCGTCGTCCTGCTGGGGCGGGGCGCAGCCGGTAAGGCCTTCGACGTTTCGCACCGCCTCGGCTGCGATTTGCCAGGCTGTGTCCTCCCAGCGTGACGGCAGCTGGTCGATGAGGAGCGCGCCTCGATAGAGTCCACGAGCGCCGGTAGGAATGAGCACTTCGGCAGCGACCGCGCCCAGGAGTTGGCGCAGGGTATTCCTGAGCTCGAACTCGTTCAGCATCTGGAGCGGAGCTTGAAAGGAGTCGGCGCTGCAGTTCTGGGCGAGCGGTGCTTGGCCGGGGTCTGGGGTCTCTAGGGTGTCGGGAGGGCGCAGGCCTTCGGCCTCGGGGCCGACCGAGCACGCCGCAACGACAGAAACCAGGGCCGCGGCCTGCATTAATTTCGACGTTAATCTCATCATTTCCAGCACCGTCGTTGCCCGTCCATCAGCCATCGGACCGGGTGAGTTGCCGCCCAGCAATGGACTCGTGAAAAAAGGAGCTATTTCCGGCCCACGTTCGCGTGCCGCGTGAGGTTGGCGCACATGTCCGAGGTTAGGTCGACCGAGAGCGTGCCGGGCAGGCAAGAAAGATCGCAGAATCATTGCGCGGTTGCCTGCCAGGGAGATCTTGAGCCTCCGCGGGATCGGCGGTCGAGAACCCTGCAGCGCCGGCCATTCCTGCTGAGCCTTCGTTTGCCTCGGGACTTGAGCGCACGGCCGACGAACAGCCGAGTAGCGCGAGCGACACGACTAGAGATACGGTCACGGGCCCCGTCAACGGCGTCATTTTAGCTTTCGC
>JANNWK010000235.1:0-4581 GCA_031408355.1 Myxococcales bacterium | reverse complement strand
CAGCGAGGTTTCGACCGCTGCAAGCCGTAGTTGGGCAGCAGCGGAACGAGGACGAGCCGAGAGAACAACCGCGAGAAAAGGGCGACCGGAGGCCACGGTCTCGAGTCGCTGAGCGCGGCAGTAAATTGAAGCGAAGCGCGCGCCGGTCGCGAAAGAAGCGGGAGTTAGCAGCCGGCAGCCTTGGCCCCCGGACGGCCTGTCGACAGTCGACACAACCTGGTGGTCGCGGGACGGGGCCAGCAGCCCGATGCTTGGTAACCGCTGCACCAAACCCATCTGGCTGACAGCGGGCGCACGTCGCACAAGGGGGCATGCGCAAGCGCTACACGGCTGAGCAACGGGAGAGGCTGACCGCGGAGGTGCGTGCCACGGGGGAGAGGGTGATCGTGGTGGCCAAGCGGATGGGGGTGGACCCCTCCTCGGCGTACCTCTGGATGAAGGCGGCGCCGGCTAGGGCTCCAGTGTTCGCGAGGGTAGTACCGGCGCGGGCGTCGTCGGTTCGGATCCAGCTGGGTGGCGCCGCGGTGGTCGTCGAAGCTGGTTTTGACGCGGAGCTCTTGCGGCAGGTGGTCGCGGCGCTGGGCACGACGACATGATCGGCCAGGGCCTCCCGATCTACGTGGCGCTGGAGCCGGTGGATATGCGTTTCGGCTACGAGCGGCTCGGCGGCATGGTGCGTGAGCGGATGCAGGCCGAGCCACGGTCCAAGGCGCTGTTCGTGTTCGTGGGCAAACGCGGCCACACAATGAAAGTCCTGACTTGGGACGGCACCGGCACCATCGTGGTGCACAAGAAGCTGGATGCGGGGAAGTTCGAGATGCCTAAGACGACCCGCGTCGGTGATCAGCACGTGATCGTGAGCGACGCCATCTTCGAAGCAATCTACAAGGGCGTCGCCACCGCGCCCAAGAAGTCACGCAAGCGCATCCACTAAGCGAGTGGTTCCTTCTTTTCGCTTCAGGCTTGAGCAGTTCGATCTCGCTCGTGTATAGACGAGACGTGTCGAGCACGTCCGAAAGCAACCCCACGCTTTCCGCAGATGAGCTCGCTTCGCTGATCTCGACCCTGCAGGTCGAAATGCTGTCCGTCAAGACGCGGCTCGCAGAGAGCGAGACGCGCAACGACTCGCTCCAGGAAACCATCGTCAACCTGGCGCACGAAAACGAGCTGCTCAAGCGCCGGCTCTACGGCACCAAGACCGAGCGGCTGCGGACGAGCGAGAATCAGCTCGCGCTCGGCAACCTGCTCGACGACGAGAAACAGCTACAAAAGCAGTTAGATGCGGCTGTCGCGAAGGCCAAGGCGGAGGGCGACCAGAGCAACGAGCCGGCCGCGCCGCCGGCGCCCAAGGCAAAACCCAAGGGGCGCCGTGACCTGCTCAGCAGCGACCTGCCGAGGACCCTGGTCGACATCCGCGACCCCAAGCTCGAGCAAACCGCCAAGCACATCGGCTGGGATGAGTCGGCGCAGCTGATGTATCGCCGTGGCGGCTTCTCGGTGCTCGTCAAGCGCACGGCCAAGTACGAGGTGCCCGGCAAGCACGGCCCCACGGTGCTGGGCGTGGACGTTCCGGAAACGTTGTTTCCCCGCGGCCTGCTGCACTCGTCGGTCGTCGCGTACATCTTGGTGCAGAAGTTCGGGCTCGGCGTGCCGCACTACCGACTCGAGCAGCACATCCTCGACCAAGGCGTCGAGCTCGACCGTGGAATGATGAGTCGTTACGTGGACGAAGCGGGCGGATCGCTGGGCTCCTCCGTCGTGCACGCGATGTGGCAAGACGCGATTCAAAACGCTGCGGTCATCTCGACCGACGCCACCGGGGCGATGGTTCAGCCGGAAAAACGGCAGGACGGACAGCGGCAAGCCTGCAAAAAGGGCCACTTCTTCACCGCCGTCGTCGACTGCGACCACGTGCTGTTTGCGTACACCGAGCGGCACACGCAAGAGGCGGTGCGCCAGCTCTTCGGCAACTTCAAGGGCTTTCTGCAGTCCGACGCGAGCAGCGTCTTCGATATTCTCGAGCGCGGGCCGCCGCAAGACGACGACTCTGATGAGACCATCAAGCTCGTTGGGTGCTGGGCCCACTGCCGCCGCTATTTCTTCGAAGCCGCCATCTGCAGATATCAAATCGGCTTGCAGGGCCTGCTCCGCATTCGCGCCATCTACGCGGCGGACGACTCGTTCCGAAAGCTGCCACCTGCCCAGCGCAAGCTCGCACGTGACGAGCATGTGCGCCCGCTCATCGAGGCCTTCTTTGACTGGGTGAAGCAGACTCGGCTCACGCAGCACGGTCGCCACCTCGCGACCAAAGCGCTCGGCTACGCCTTCAACCAAGAGCAAGAACTTCGCCGTGTGCTCGCCGACGGTCGCCTCCCTCTCGATAACACGCGCGCCGAGCGCAGCCTGCGAAAGGTCGTCGTCGGGCGCAAAAACTGGATGTTCTACGGTAGCAATTCGCACGCCGAGAGCGCAGCCGCCATCTTCAGTCTCGTCGCCTCATGCCGCTTGCACGGCATCGATCCGCAGCAATACCTCGACGAGGTTATGCGCGCGCTCCCCGACTGGCCCAAAGAGCGCTACCTCGAACTGTCGCCCAAACACTGGGCCGCCACTCGCAGCCATCTCCTCCCCGCCGATCTCGATTCGCCGCTCTGCTCCTTCACCGTCCCGCCCGCGGCGCTCAACTTCGCGCGGTAGGCGCGGGCGTTGGCCCAGCGACCATAAAGATGGGTTTGGTGTGGCGGTTACGAAGCAACGCGCTCGAGCTGACGTATGATGGCCTCGGGAACTTGCTGACCGCCGTCACCGCCACCGCCAAAGCCACCAAGACCATCGACTACACCATCGACGGCTTCGGGCGGCGTGTCGGTAAGCAGGTTGGCGGCACGTTCGTGCGTGCGTGGCTGTACCGCGACCAGCTCCGGCCGATCTCCGAGGTCACCGGTGAGGGCGTGTTCTCGCACTTCGTGTACGCGGGCGGCGCCTCTGGCGCGCCCGATTTCATGCTGCGCGCGGGCGTGCCGTTTCGCTTCGTCAAAGACCACCTTGGCTCGGTTCGCTTGGTCGTGAACGCCACCACCGGCGTCGTGGCCCAGGTGCTTGAGTATGACGAGTTCGGGAACGTGACGCGCGACACGTTGCCGGGGTTTCAGCCGTTTGGCTTTGCGGGCGGACTGTACGATGCCGATACGGGGCTCGTGCGGTTTGGGGCGCGGGATTACGATGCGAGCGTTGGAAGGTGGGTGAGTAAGGATCCGATTGGGTTCGAGGGGGGACACAACCTCTATGCATACTGCGATGGCGATCCCGTCAACAACGTCGATCCGACCGGCCACCGCAAGTACAGTGGTACGGAGGTCGAGGCGTTTCTAATGGAGTACCGCGCGCAGATCGACCAACACAACATGGCCGAAACCTACTGGATCATGTGGAACCGTCACAAGGGGTGCGGCACCGACGACTATTGGTGCAAGGACGATCTGGACGTTGAAAGAGACGGCCCCGATACATATGATGTAAGGGGGAGAATCATGAACGGAGCCCAGTTTGGAAACTACATCGCCGGCTATGCCGCAGGCTACCGCGCCGATCCTCTTGCTTACGACATCGTTCGTGCGGCAGGGAGCTTCTACGGTGTGATCGGCTCGATCTTTCGACAGGGGGGAGCGCAACCTGAACTCAGCCAACTTCTGTTCCTGGGGGACAACCTCGAGAGTGTTGTTCACATCGACATAGGCACAGGCGACGGCTTCCGCGACAAGCTGAAGAGGATGCGCCGGAGGCGATGAGCATGACTCAGGCGCGCCGGCTGTGGCTACAAGCGCCAATCGCACTGTTTGGCGCAGCATTGGTGACCATCGGCTCGTTTCGCGTTTCACTGGTCGAGCCATTCAGCGGCGCGGCACTGGTGGTCTTCACAATGCTCGCTCTGTGTCTTGCATCGGTTGCGGGGTCTTCAACGCTACGACCGACACTCCGCGCGGCTTGTTGCCTGCTCGTCCTGGTCACGGCAACCGCGAGTGGGGTCACGCTGGGCAGCCGACTTGCGGCGACCGCCGTCCGTGATGAAATCCCGCTGCTACTTCGCCAAGTTGACGCCCGTCCCAACGCCCAGGTCCCCGACCTCTTTGACGTCCATGGCTCCAAGTATTTTCGCCGCACGTCTCTCAGTGCTGGCCCGGGCGGTGTCGGCGTTCGCGTGCGCTTCGGACTGCCCGACGGAACCGTGATCGAATACGTTTCAAACGCTCACGCGTGGCCGCGCGAGCGTACTCGCCAGTGCACACGGGAGATTCAGCCCGGATGGTATCGTCGAAGCCGATGCTCGTAGCGCGGCATCGACGTCACCCACCTACCACTAGGACGACAACGGCAACCGCACCGCCGTGCTACTCAACGGCAACAAAACCGTCGCTGCCACCTACGACGCACAAGACGCATTCTCAGTCACGGCGACCTCACCTTCGAGCAAACCAACAACGGCGACCTATTGCGCCGGACCCAGGGAAGCGCCGCGCTCGAACTGACGTATGATGGCCTGGGGAACTTGTGAACTTGCTCAGCGCCGTCTCCGCCGCCGCC
>JANNWK010000234.1:0-2687 GCA_031408355.1 Myxococcales bacterium | reverse complement strand
CGGCGGTGGCGGACTCAGCGCGCGCTCCTTGCAGAACGACCTGCCGGCCTCCCTGTAAGCCGAGGCCGGGGAGTGAATCACCCTTGATTGATAGTCGGGCCGGGTCGACAGCTGGAAGCCGACCCAGCCCAGGCCCCGCGCAAGCGCGGCCCCGCCTTTGCCTTGCCCGAAGCTTGTCCGAGCCCCCTCCGGCCCTCGAAACCGACCCCGCCATCCGGAACGCGCCAGCGCGGGGCTGGTTCTACGGATCGAGAGGGGGGGTGAATACCCTGACTGGCCGAATCGTCTGTCTCGGGCGATGATGAGCGCGATGCGGACTTGGGCGGCTCGACTCGGATGGCTGGGGCTTTGTGGGCTGGGCCTTTTGGCGCTGGCCGGCGGCTGCAGCGCAGACGGCGGCGGTGTGGCCAAGGGCTCGGCTTCCGCGGGTGGGGCAAGCTCGGCGGGCTCGGCCGGCGTCGCTGGAGGTAGCTCCGTATTGGCTGGCGGGGCAGGCGGCGTTGGCGGCTCGGGGGGAGGCACTGGCGGCGGCCTGCCGTTGGGCGATAGCTTGACGGACGGCTGCATCGCCTACGCGCTCGCAGCCTGCGGACGCATGGAAGAGTGCGAAGGTCGAGGGGCGGGAAGGTGTCTTGGGGCCACCTTCGCTTGCCCGGATCTGGTGTCGTCACCGGGAGCGACCCGCACCGCGGCAGGGCTCAAGGCTTGCGCGATCGAGTACGCGTCCTTCTCGTGCGCGGAGCTTTTGAGCGGCGCACGGCCCGCCTGCGTGACGCCCGGAATGCGCTTGCCCGGCGAACCCTGCCTCTACCCTTCCCAGTGCTCGACGCTCTCCTGCAAGCCGGCCGGAGATGCTTGTGGCGTCTGCACTCGGATTGTCGGCGAAGGGGAGGACTGTTCGGCAGCCGACGTCGATTGCGCGTTTCATCTCAATTGTGAGTTTGGGACCTGCGTCAACCTGCGTCCCTCGGGCGGAGGCGGAGCCGGCGGAGGTCCCGCGCTGCCCGGGGGAGCGGGCGAGCCCTGCCAGAATGGCTGCATTGCCGACCACCACTGCGATCCGGCCGACACGGATCTGTGCGTTCCGTATCCAGGGCAGGGGATGTCCTGCCAAGTGGAGCGGACCTGCGGGTTTGGCAGCTACTGCGAGCTTGCCGGGCTGGTCTGCAAGGTGCGCCCCGGTCAGGGCGCGGCCTGCGGAGTGGACGGCTTCACCGGGCAGGCCGCGTACTGTAGCGAGGGCTTGGTCTGCAAGCGCACCAGCAAGAGCGAGGGCAGCTGCGAGCCTCCGCCCGCCATCGGGCAGCCGTGTTTCAACGATCCCGAGACCAATTCGCCCGCGCTCTACTCGTGCGGCATCGGCAAGAGGTGCGACGCGTCGGTGAGCCCAGCCCTCTGTGTGGGGCCGCTGCCGCCGGGCGGCGACTGCACCTCAGCGGGCCTTTGCGAGCTGGGCCTCCACTGTCAGTGTGACGATCCGGCGGGCAACGACCCAGCGTCCTGCCTGAAGAGATCCTGCGTTTCCTTGCGCTACGGTCAGCAGCCCTGCGGCGAGCCGGGGACGGCTTGTCATCCCGGATTCTCCTGCACGGGCGGGCTCTGCGTTCCACGCGATTCGCGCGGCCTCTTCGAGGCGGCCTGCCCGCCTTAGTTCCTGAAGGCGCACTCGAATGGGGGAAAGTCAGCTAGACTAAGCCCAACATGGAGCCATTGAAGGCAGGTTGGGCGGCTGGCAGGTGGCCTCTTGCCGTGTTCCTCGCGGCCTGCAGTGGTTCGCCGGCGGCGACGCCTGAGCCGGCCACCAGCGCTGCCGGTGCGAGCGGAGCGCCCGTGGCGGCTGGGGCCAGCTCCGGGGCGAATGGAGGCGGTTTCGGGGGCGGCGGCCAAGGCGGGAGTTCCGGCGCTAGCGCGGGGAGCGCTGGGACCGGTGTAGCGGCGGGCATGGCGGGAGCCGCAGGCTCTGCCGCAGGTGGCACGCCGGAACCGCCCGGTCCGCTGGTGGATCGCACCGATCCCCAGCTCTTCAGCCTTTCGTTCACCGCCAAGGAAGCCGACGTAGGAGCCATGCTCGCGCTTGGCGACCAGAACGCGTTCCTGGATACCCGGGTCGAACCGGTCGGCACGCTGGTGGTGTTCCTGCATGGCGCGGGTGCGCCAACGAATTGCGGTGGTGGCGAGCTCGGTCGAGTCGTCGCCGGCTGGGGCTTCCACTGGTTCGCGCCCTGCTACCTCAGTGGCTATGGCATCGGTAATTGCGCCGACGACATCGGGGGTTGTCGGCTCGAAGCCTTTGAAGGCAAGGACCATCATGCCTTCATCGACGTCGCGCCGCCTGACAGCATCGAGCGGCGGGTGACTCAGGGGCTTCGCTACCTGGCGGCCCAGAATCCCCAAGGGGATTGGCTTCACTACTTGACGGGCGATGCGCCCAATTGGTCAAAAATCGTGGTCTCTGGTTCGTCGCACGGCGCCAGCTCGGCCGGGTTGATTGGTATGTATCGCGGCGTTCGAGGCGTCGTGATGCTCTCCGGTCCTCTGGACCTCAATCAAGCCTGGCTCGAGCAAACGCCCATCACGCCCATCGAGCGCTACTTTGGCTTCACGCACACGGACGACCCGCAGCATGCCGGGCACCTGGCAGCCTTCGAGACGCTCGGTCTGCCTGGCGCGCCGTTCGTCGTCGACGG
>JANNWK010000233.1:0-1517 GCA_031408355.1 Myxococcales bacterium | reverse complement strand
CGGTGCCCGATCACACGGGCACGGCCTGCACGGAGCTCGGGCCGGCCGATCCGTACACTGGGCTCCTGGCTTGCGGCGAGGGCTACTCGCACCGGCTAGAATCGGTGCGCTGCGGCGCGGCTGAAACGGAACCTCTTAGTGCCGCCGCGGAAGCTCTGCCTTTGCTGGGGAGCAAGCGAGTGGGGTGTAGCGAACAAGCGCCGACGACATGCTCCGAATTTCGCTACGGCTATTGCGACGTCGTCGCCGCGACCTGCCTGTCTGGGTGCACTACGGATAACGATTGCGACCAGGGTCTGGCCTGCGTGTGCAGAGGTGGTTCCAGCTCGCCGAACGGCGGCGTGTGTGTCGCCACGGCCTGTCGCATTGACGCGGAATGCCCGGGTAACCATGTCTGCGCGCCTACCCCTTCTTCGGTCGCTAGCGGTCCGCAAGGGATTAGCGGTCCGCAAGGGATGGGCGGCGGATGCGTGCCCCAACCTCCCGTGCCCCAACCTCCCGCCAAGGAGTTCCAGTGCCAAGCGCCCCCGAGCCAAGCGCCCGCCGATGGCACCGGCGGCATGGTGAACGCCTTTGTCTGCGGGCGACCCTTCTTGGTCGACTCTACCCCGCGAGTCGCGCCGCTGGTTGGCTCGGGCGAATGGGCCGAGCCTTCGGCCCTCAGCCCGCGCGTCGATCATTTGACGTCCGGCGAACGCGAGGCGCTGGCGGCGCAGTGGTCTCGCATGGGTCAAATGGAGCACGCTTCGATCGCTGCATTCGCGCGCTTCAGCCTCCAGCTGCTCGCGCTCGGCGCGCCCCCCTCGCTCGTCGAAGCTTGCACGGAAGCGCTCGCGGACGAGACCGCCCACGCTAGACTCTGTTTTCAACTGGCCAGCGTCTACGCCGGCACCGCAGTGGATCCGGGGCCACTCGACGTCGGAGGAAGCCTCGAGCTCTCCGAAATCGCGGACATCGTCGCCCTCGTCGTCGTCGAGGGCTGCTTCGGCGAAACGTCCGCAGCGCTCGACGCCCTGGGATCCGCAGAGTCTGCAACGGATCCAGTGATTCGGCAGGCATATTCTCGCATCGCACGCGACGAGCAAAGGCACGCCGAGCTGGCGTTCCGCTTCGTGCGCTGGGCACTCGAGCGCGGCGGTGAACCTGTGCGAAACCGCGTCGCCGCGGCGGCCACTCACCAACCCTTCCAAGACCAGGCCGCGCGCGAAGTGACCCTCCCGTGCCTCAGGGCACTACTCCTCCAGTTCGACCGCTCCGCAGAGTCGCGCGCACGACTCGATGTGGGGAATTGAACGGCATCGAGCGGATGATTGCGCCTCCACCTCCCCCGCCAGTGCGTCTCACGCTACTCAGCGTCGTCCTGCTCGGGCAAGCGGTGCTCGCGTGCCACAGCGCGGAACCGAAACCCGAGGGAAACGCGGGCGCGGGCGGCGCCGCAGCAGCCGTGGACCCGGGGCGAAAGGACCTGCATCGACTGAATACGGTCGAGTACAACGCAACGATCGAGGACGTTCTGG
>JANNWK010000232.1:0-4317 GCA_031408355.1 Myxococcales bacterium | reverse complement strand
CGACGTAGACGATGCCGCGTGCATCCTTCGCCACGTCGGAGTTTGTGCTCGCGTTGTGCGCCGCGCTTGTCATCCGGCGATCCAAGGAATGAGCGCAGCGAGCTCGTCGCGCACGAACACGCTCGCGACGGCCACGGCGATCGCCGGCCCCATTCGCATTTCAGTGAGCGAAGTGGACTCGAGCGGCTGCTTCCACTTGGCGGGCAGCAGCGGATTCATCGCCAGAAACAGCGAGTTCCGCAAAACCCGGAACAATTGACCGCGGAACGCCAGCTGGACGAGCGCGAACACGCCGAGCAGCAGGAATGCCGACAACTGGATCTCGAGACCCACGAAGGGCCCCGCCACCGCGCCGAGACCCGCAAATAACTTCACATCCCCGCCGCCGATGGCCTTGCCCTGCGTTCCGCGATGAAGCAGCCAGGGCAACAGACCGCAAATCGTGAGGCCCGTGAGTGCCAGCAAGAGACCGGCGGAACCTCGCGATACGGCCTGGAGCCCCACGCCAGCAAGTATCAGGGGCAGTGTTAGCCAGTTGGGGATGCGTCCGGTCCGTGCATCGGTAACCGCTGCGATGGCTGTCGCGATGACGGGGAGCAGCAGGCCGGCTAGAGGCAGCGGGCCAGCGGCAGCGCCGATTGGCATGCTACTTGTTCTCTTCGATCTCGACCTTGTCGAGTTCGTTGGTAGCGGCGCCAATCTTAGTGCGGAGTACCGTGCCGAAGCTGACCCACAAGCCAATCGCGGCGGCGGCGACAAGCACGAGAATGATCACGTACTCCACGGTGGATAGCCCACGTTCATCGCGCGCCAGGGAGTGTCTTCCTGCGGCCCTTCGCAGCCGATTCATCACGTTCATCATCGTTCTTCCTTCCGAGACCTTGGTTGCTGGCCGTTTTGGCCTTCAGGCACTCGTCGGTCAGTCGTGTAAAACCGATGACGAAAATCGTCGTGCGCTAGGGAAACGGCAGCAGCAGCCACGTCTGGTAGGTGGCGAACATCCGCACCAGGGGAGCACCCAGCGTGACCATCGCCCCGGCGCAGGTCATGGCTACCAAGACGAGGAGCACGGTGTATTCGACCGTCACGCTGCCGCGCGAATCACGGCTCAGGGATTCTGACTTCACTGTTGCTTGTCGGTCAGGGGGCGTAGTTCGTTGCCGATGGCCTCATCCAAAGTAGCGTCGGTCTGATGACAGGAACCCAAAGTGACGAGCCGAAGCGCTCCGTGCCCAGACCAGATTTGGGACCCGTCAGACGATTTCGCGCAACAGGCGGCCCCCGCTGGCCGACGTGACTGGCACCGGCCGTAGTTCGCTGGTATGCGCCCCCCTGGAGGTCTGAGGTGTCAATCAAGAAATGTCAACGGGTTCCGGCCGGTCCGGAGGGATTGAGCGCGGGTTGGGTGGTCGGACTTGTGGCGGTGGGGCTAGGTACCGGCCTCACGGCGGTCGGTTGCGGGTCGGGCTTCTCCAGTTGCGAAGACACCAGGACGTGCTCTCCGTCCAACGGGGCTGGTGCGAGCGGCGGCGACACGACAGACGCAGGTCGGCCGGGCCTGGGAGCGGCTGGGGGAACCAGCAATGCACCCTCAGACGGCGGCGCCAGCAATAGGGGTGGCGCCGGCGCAATGTGCGACCAGGGGCTCACGGCATGCGGAGGCGAGTGCGCCGACACCACGTTGGATCCCGACCACTGCGGCGATTGCAGCACCACGTGTGCCGCTGGTTCCATTTGTTCCGACAGCACGTGCACGCCCTGCCCAGCAGAAACCATCGGCTGCGACGGCAAGTGCATCGATCCCGCGACGGACGCGGGCTTCTGTGGTGCCTCTGGGAGATGCCTCGACGACAACCGCGGAGTTGCCTGCGGCGACACCGAAGTGTGCGGGTTGGGGGCCTGCCTTTCTGACGACGCTAGCCTCAAGACGCTGGCCCTCGAACCGGCGAAGCTCACTCCGGCATTCAGCGCCGACCTTCTGGCATACGAAGCGGCGTTCTCCTATTTCGAGCCGCACCTGGCGCTCAAGGCCGAGCCCTCTGCCGCCGACGCGTCCATGACCTATGCCGGGGACGCACTCTCGGCCACAGACTCAGTGCAGCTCACCGCAACGCCCGAAGAAGACCTCGCTTCGGCTAGCGTGGTGGTGACGGCTGCAAGCGGGAAGACGCAGTCCTACGACGTGACGCTCAAGCGAGCCGCGCTCGCCACGACGTACGTGAAAGCGTTCAACTCTCGTGCGGGTTTCGGCTTCGGCACGAGCGTTGCGCTCGACGGAGACACCGCCGTCATCGGCGCTCCAGGGGAGAGCAGCTACTCCGGTGGTGTTGACGGCAACGAGGCGTCGATCGGCGCGACGGGCGCCGGCGCGGCGTACGTCGCGATCCGGGGGCCGAACGGCACGTGGGCACGGCAGGCGTACCTCAAGGCCGCGTCTCCCGCGAAGGGGGATGCTTTCGGGACTGTCGTGGCCATCGACGGGGACACCATTGCAGTTGGCGCACCTCACGACGACTCGTCTCAAGGCACCGTCCACATCTTCGTTCGCGCCGGCTTGGCGTGGTCCCAACAGGCGGTGATTAGCGAACCCGTGCCGGCTGGCGGCAACCAGTTTGGCACCGCCGTTGCCATTCAGGGCAATCGCTTGCTCGTGTCGTCGCCCAGTAGCGGCCTCGTCAAGTACTCGGGAGGTGCCGTGTACTCGTTCACGCGGACCGGTACGACTTGGAAAGCCGACGCCAACCACCCGAATCCACCCGCGGCCCGGTACAAGACCTACGACGGTTTCGGCTTTCGCCTGGCGCTCAGCGGAGACCGGGTCGCGGTGAGCGAATGGCAGGGGGAGCGCGCGGTCTTCATCATGCTGCGGGGGCAGGCTGCCTGGAGCGTCGAAGGCTCGATCTACCTACCAAACGACGCCCTAGCGCAATCCAACATTGCGCTGGACGGCGACACGCTTGCGGCGAGCGCTCCCGGCGTCGTCCACGTTTTCACGAGATCCGGCTCGGCGTGGACGAAGCAGTCATCAATGACGCCCTTTGACAGCGCAGCCACCAATGGCTTCGGAAGCAGCGTCGCCCTGAAGGGTGACCTGTTGGCAATCGGTTCGGGGTGCGGCACCTGCATAGGGGGTGTCTCTACTTTCGTTCGAAGTGGGAGCACCTGGAAGGACGGCGCGTTCGTCACGGCGGCCAGCATGGAGGCCAACGACGCGATGGGCTTCTCGGTTGCCGTTAGTGGCAACCGCATCGTGGCAGGTGCCCCGGGCGAAGACAGCAACGCCACGGCCTTCAATCAGAGCAGCGCGAATAACAGCGCCGTGGACTCCGGCGCCGCGTTCATCTTCGAGTGACTTCGGAGGCAAGGTCGATTCTCGCACTTCGTCTACGCCGGCAACGCCCCCGGCGCGCCCGACTTCATGCTGCGCACCGGCGTGCCCTTCCGGTTCCTCAAAGACCACCTCGGAAGCGTGCGCATGGTCGTCACTGGCCGCGATGGCGGCGTGTTGGTGCAGGGCCTACGCCTGCAGGGACGCTTCGCGAGCCCCTTCAAGGTCCTTCTTGGCGTAGCGCGTCATGCCAGTGAGCATGAACTCTGTCACGTCGGCTTCAGCCGCTTCGCCCGGCTTGACCGCGGCTTTGGGTTGTTCCGCCAGCGCGGTCGCGCTTTGCGCCGCTAGCAACGCGCCAACGAGGAAGGGCACGGCCAGGTGAGTCGTTCGAGTACGAGGACAGTCGATTCGAATTCAGCGGTTCTTTGGCGGTGTCGCGCCCGCGTTGGGAGCCCGGTTTGGATCTTGGGCGTCAAGCTGGTCAAGTGCCTATCGGTCAGGCCGCTCGTTGTGTTGCGCGCAAAGAAACGGGAGGCAGCGTCGAGCAGTCAGAAAATGCCCCACCCGTGGGGCAAACGAAAGTCGGGATCGGCCTAGGCATCGGCAAGGCCGCCCACGTCGGCGCTGGCCCCCAGGGCATGCCTGTCGCCGTTGCCGTGGTCGGCATCCCGACGACCTTGGGTACGCAGCGCGACGCCAAGCCGATGGTTCGCGCACCCCTCGCCGCGGTGCCTACGGCGCCAGCTGGGCTGCTCCCCAAAGAACGACTTCCGCAGGGCGATTTCGGGAAACGCCGGGTGAGCTCAGACCGACAAGAACTCAAACGTCGGGAAAATCCGACCACTTCGAACGAGCATCACCATGACGATTCAGCTTCCGAACCACCACTGTGACTCATCCCTTCGTGACAGCCGTTGTCGCCACGTCGCCGCATTGCTGGGGGTGTTGGCGCTTTCCTCGTCCGTTCTGGCTTGCGGCGGCGGAGC